>JABMRO010000343.1 GCA_013202635.1 Planctomycetota bacterium | reverse complement strand
GGGTCGTGCGGTTTTGTTACCCTTCCCTGAATCCGGTTTCCATTGAAATTCAATTCGACTGTCGAGCCAACATTTTCCTTTTTGCAAGTGTAGTAAATCAATACTTGATAATTGCCGCTGTTGGCCACCTCGATATCCCAGGTGATTTTATCGCTGGTACTGACCCAATTCGTGAAGAAGGAGCAATTAGGCGCTTTGGCGCTTCGCCGAACTTTTCCGTGCGGGACGCCGTCACGTGCGGGAAGTATCGTTGTGGGAAAATCAGGATAGCCGACAGTAAATGGCCTGTCGTCCTTCGGGGACTTTGGCAGCACCTCATCCTTCCATCGGGCTACTGCCTCTCTTAGCTTTGCGGTGACCTTTGGTTTCTTTTTCGAAACGTCATTGTACTGTCCCGGGTCGGTCGTGATATCAAACAGCTTGCCTGTATGGTCGAGTCGATATTGTTGCGTGCGGACGCTGACCCGGCCTCTTTGATGTGAAAATATCATTCTGTCCGGCCAATTGTCAGTCTCTCTCAAAAGAAGCGGTTTTACGCTGATGCCGTCAAGCGGTTTGGTACTTACAATCGAGATACCGGCCATATCCGCCAGAGTCGGCAGAAGATCAATTGCACCTGCGATTTGTGGAATCTTCATTCCGGGCTTGATATGTCCGGGCCATCGAACCAGACAGGGCACACGGTTGCCTCCTTCATCGGTCGAGCCTTTTCGCCCCTTCATACCGTCGTTCCACCGCCAACTGTTCGGGCCATTGTCACTGAAATAAATCACGATAGTATTTTCGGCAAGCTTCAATTTGTCGAGCTGACGTAGAACTCGTCCGACATTCCAGTCTATATTCTCACACATAGCCAGAGCGCAGCGTGTCCTGTCAAGCTGTTCCATTTTCGGGTCACGATTACGCATCTCGATTGGACCGTCACTGAACTTTTCGTAGAATTTGTCAGGGACCTGAAATGGTGAGTGAGGCGTGTTGTACGGTAGATAGCAGAAGAAAGGTCGATTTCTGTTTTTGGCGATGAATTCCAGAGCATGGTCTGTCAAATCATCAATGATAAATCCCTTTCCTCTTACGATTTTTCCATTATGTTCGAGAACAGGATCGAAATAATTCCCCCAGTGCCCCGAACAGAAACCATAATAATCGTCGAAACCTCTTGCGTTCGGGTGATAGGGATATTGCGTGCCGTTATGCCATTTGCCGTAAGCCGCTGTAGCATAACCGGCCGCTTTGAATGTGTCGCCTATGCTTTTTTCGTCAACGTTCAATCGTTCCTGTCCGGTCGAGACGCCGCGCACGCCGCCACGTGAATGATACCGCCCGGTTAAAAACTCGGCACGCGTCGGAGCACAGACGGCACAGACAAAAAACCTGTCAAACAGGGCACCATCCCGAGCCAATGAATCGATATTCGGAGTTTTCAGATTGACGTTTCCGTGAACGCTTAGATCGCCCCAGCCCTGGTCATCGGTCAAAATGACTACAACGTTGGGGCGTTTATTTGCCTTTGCCGCTTTCACCTGAAAAGGAACCGCTGCTGCAAGAGCGCCTACACATGCGCTTTTCAAAAAATCACGGCGGGTTAATCGCGAGTGTTGCATAGTTAATTCTCCTCTTATTGGTCCAATATGATTTCTGCATTTATCATAAGGATTTTGGCGGCACCGTTCAAGAGCTTTTCCGGTAGTGATGGATTTGGAAGAAATTAATAGCTGCTTTGGGAGATACCTCCGGATGAACTAGTAAAAAACCTGCAAAATAACTTTATTTGTCAGGCAAATTTGATATTGTAGCGACAGAAAAAGGCCGTTGTCATAACTATAAGAATTTAATGAGAAATATCACTTTTAATACTTATATCCGGGAGACAGCAGGTGAAAACGATTGATTTACGCAGTGACACTGTTACTTTGCCGACGCCGGCGATGCGAGAAGCTATTTACAGCGCCGAGCTGGGTGATGATGTATTCGGTGAAGACCCGACAACTATACGTCTTGAAAAGATGGCCGCCGAACGTATGGGAAAAGAAGCGGCGATGCTGGTCGTTAGCGGCACAATGGGAAATCTGGTATGCGTACTTACCCATTGCAGACGCGCCGAAGAGGTCATTCTTGGCGACCGGTCGCACACTTTTCTTTATGAAGCCGGTGGAATGTCGGCCCTGGGCGGGATACACCCCCACACAATTGTCAATCAGCCCGACGGAACAATGCGGCTGGAGGAAATCGAGGCGGCTATTCGCGGTGATAACGTGCACTTTCCACGAACCCGGCTGATATGTCTGGAAAATACCCACAATCGCTGCAGCGGCGCTGCTCTTACACTCGAGTATATGAAAGCGGTAGCGGAACTGGCAAAAAACCGGGGACTAATGGTACACCTCGACGGCGCCCGGATATTTAATGCCGCTGTGGCTTTGCAGGTGGACGTAAAGGAGCTGACTTGTTATGCAGACTCAGTCAGCTTTTGCCTTTCTAAGGGGCTTTCGGCACCCGTCGGCTCTGTAATCTGCGGCTCAAAAGAGTTCGTTACTGAGGCGAGGCGAAGCCGAAAGATCCTTGGAGGCGGTATGCGGCAATGCGGCATTATCGCCGCCACAGGTATAACAGCTCTTGATGAGATGGTGGATAGAATAGCAGATGACCATGCAAACGCTCAGCATCTGGCTCAGGGTATCGCTCGAATCCCGGATTTGTCTATTGAACCGGAAATGGTACAAACAAATATTGTTTATTTCGACATTGTAAGCCGACAAATCAAGGCGGAGGAACTTTTAAACCAACTCGGTGATAAAGGAATTAAAATACTGCTATTAGGGCCATCCCGCTTCAGGGCGGTAACTCATTACGGCATCAGCGCCGAGGATATCGATTTTACACTAACGACTTTAGGCGAGATAATGGAAGAACTTTAACAGGGGCGATTCGAGAATCGCCCCTGAAATTCGAAGACCAAATATTGGGTTTCCTTGAGGATACTCAACGGCGCAGCCTATTGTAAATCGAGCTTAAGCTCATGGATTGACCAGTTCCAACTGTCTGACGAACCGGTCTGAACGATTTTAACGAATCTGGTTTGTACAGGTTTTCCAAACTTGATTTCGGTGATCGGATTGGTACCTTTGCCTGTCACAATGGGTTTGCCCCAACTGCCGCCATCGAAAGAAACATAGACCTCATATCCGCGTGGGTAGTCATTGGACGAATTCCTTGTATCGAGAGTCAGGCCGGATATGGTACTTTCGACGCCGAGGTCTAATACAAACCAATCGCCGGGTTTCATCCCCCTGCCAGTACTCCAGCGGCTTGAGCGATTGCCGTCCAGCGCTCGACGCGCATTTCTATTGTCGCGTGAGGCTGTAGCTTTTAGATTTTTGCTCAACAACGCCTCTTTAATTTTCTTTAAGGCCAATTCTGCCTCAGCAGAAAGCCCAGGAATTGTTTTCCAACTTTCTGCAAGAGCTAACGCCTGCTTACAGGGATATTTGGACAAGGCAGAAAGTACAGCTTTTTTCTCATCGACACGCCTCGCAACAGACATAGCATCAGCCAACAATTGGACAGTCTCGGTTGCGCTGCGGTTGGCAGGTATCCCAAGCAGTTTTATATAACCACGAAGTGCCAGAACCTGGTTGGTCGAATCGCGCTGTGACTTAGCTATCTCCATAAGGTCTGCCAGCGGCGCCGTTTCGGGCCAGTCGGCCATGGAACGTATGGCAGCCTTTTTGATTTCGGCATTACCACTGAGCAACTGATCGCGAACGGCTTGGAGGGCCCGTTGGCCTCCTATGCGTGAAAGCACGGCCAAAAGATGAGGCTTTGCGGCGTCATCAGCATTGGCCAGGCCCGTAATGACAGGAGCGGCGTCCGGCTCTTCGAGCCGGGTGACAGTGGTCACCATCGCACGCTCAATGCCTGCCCGGTCTGTATTACTTTCAGCCGCAAGGAGTATTGAAACAATATCGGGAAGTTCTTTTTGCCCCGACAATTCACCCAGGGCCTTATAAACCGTCTGGCGAATATTTCTATTATTGTCTTTGGCAACTGTGAACAAAGCAGGAATTGCTTCAGTCTGGCGGCGATTGATAAGTGTTTGAATCACATTAATGCGAACCTGGTTCTGAGCACTGCTTTGCGCGATGCCAATCAATACGTCAGCAACACCCGGAGCTGAGATTCGGCTGAGACTTTCCATAGCAGCTTTGCCGGTTTCGCCATCCGCGGTGGATACCCCGGCAAGCAGCTCTACATTGGAAGAACCACCGAGAACCGCAAGGGCTTTGACAGCGGTAAGGCGAACAGGCCCGTTTCTGCTCGCGACAGCTTTTGCGACGTAAGGTGCCGCGGCCTTATCGTCACGTGCTTCAAGGGCGCTTAGTAGTACAACCTGGGCGTCGCCACTGAGCTGCTGTAGTTGTTCGGCAAGAGCTTCGGTGATGGCGGTACCGGGCATTTCTGTGATAAACTTTCCGGCGGCACGCTGGAGGTCAAGGTCTCTATCTTTGAGAAGAGCCAGCACATGAGGTACCGCTTTATCTTTTTCGGCCCGGACGAGACCTTTATAGGCAGCGATTCGAATCCAGGTACTGTTGGCCGGTGCAATCATTCTGCGATAGATTGCCACAGCTTCACCCCTCTGTCCTTCAGCGAGCATTTTATCAGCACACATCAAATAGGCATTGTCATAAGCGGCCTTGAGACTTGCCGGTACTCGAATATCTGCCAGTGTGCGAGCCGCTTGTGCGCCCCCAATTCTTCCCAAAGCTTCAATAGCAGCACGAGCAATATCCGGATTGCCGCCGGTTATAAGCTTTGCGAGTTCTGGTACGGCTTTACGGTCGCCGCGCTGGCCTATTGAACCGATGACGCCGATTTTGCGATTACCCTCTAATCTTGTAAGCGCCTGGCGCAGAGCGTCGCCGGCTTCGGGAGCAGCCATATACTGCAAAGCAAACCGTGCCATATGGGAAAGTTCCCTGTCGCTAAGCAGCTTTGACAGAGCAGGAACGGATTTGGCCGAGCCGACACGACGCAGCATCCGACAGACAAACTGCTTTCCGGCGAAGGTTGTTTTGGATGATTGAAGAGCCTTAAGCAATCTTGCCTCGATCTGTGGAAACGAGTGCGGCGGGACATTTCTAATCTCCTCCTCGATAGCCGCAAGGGCCCGGCGGGTCTTGCCAAAATCGTAATCTTCTACGGCATCATAATCCGCCGAGAGAGTAGCTCGGAGGCTGACCTTGTCGGCTGTTGGGAAGTCCGCAGGCACCTCCACCTGAGTTACTCGTCCGGTAGCGGCCCACTCGGTACCACGCAGGAAGGTTACGATAAATCCGACACTGCGTAGCTGTTCGGGACCATGACCGAGGACAGTATGGAAAACTCTTCCTTTGCCGTACTTTACGGTGAAAAGGGCTGGCTCGTGCTCGCCGGTGCCTTTTTTAGCAGGGTCGGCGTAAGCGGTTGCAAGAACCTTCATATTCTTCGCAGGCCCTCGAAGCTTGCTGTAGAGTTCATCTTTCGCATGCATCCATTTTTCGGGAAGGCCCGCCGTGATGGTGTGCAGACGGTCTCGCATGACAACCTGGAATTCGTGCTGTGGGCCGTGTGTTCCCCCGCGACCGGGAGAGTTATCGAAAACGACTTTGCCGTCCCGGTAACGAACCATCGGGCCCGACTTTTCATCTCGGCCGCCCCATCCGCCGATAGCTATCATTTCGTTCCATTCTTTCCACTTGGGAAAGGCGTTGTCCGCGGCATGATAAATAACCAAACCGCCGCCGTTTTCCATATATTCAACCAGTGCATCCTGAGTTTGTTTGGGCCAGTCATCGCCGGTATAGTTTGCGACAATAACATCGTACTTTGGAAAAATCGGTCTGAAGAAATTCATCGACTGACCTTTAGCAGGCGAAGTAGCCACATCGACTGAAAACAGGCCGGTATCTTCCAGCAAGCTCTTTAGAACAGGCGTTGTTCTTTTCCAATCATGATTGTTCTGGCCGTCAACTATCAGGGCCTTCAGAATTTTCTTGTTAGCCCGGCTGATATCCTGTATGCGGATATTTCGCCATTTTATACTTTTACCTGCCTGTTTGGAGCCGTGGACCTGCAGGGCAATAAAGCCGGTTGAGGTCATATCATCTCTCAGGTCGGCGGCGGGCACACCGTTAATCCAGGTTCGTACGCGATCGCCGATGGCCTCGATGCGATAGTGATTCCACTGGTTTTGCCTGAATGCTTTTTGCGCTTTGGGCTTATCCTCAAGCTTATATAACCAGCCCCGGCGGGCCTCGTCATAAATACCTGCGCTCCAGGCCCGGGACGTGGGGTCTATCTCAACCTGATAGCCGTGGACGCGGTTGTTCTTAAAGTGCTCGAAGCTGTGGCTGCGAATCTGAATACCGGAATTCATTCCGGGTTCGACGAGAAACTCCAGTTCCAGAATGAAATCGGTGTACATTTTCTCGGTGCAGAGAAAGCTGTTGGGCGTATTAAGGACCGTGGTTCCGACAATCATCCCGTCCTGAACAGTGTACTTCGCCTTACCGTTACGCTGGACCCAGCCATTGAGGGTTTTACCGTCAAAGAGGTTCTCCCAGTCCGCTTCCACCGCAAGTGACAAAGCCGGCAGAGAAATATAAGCTATGGCGGATATAAGTAAAAGCGTTACGAAACGTTTCATTATGTTACTCCTTATGTCTTGCATTTCTATACTGAATTTCTTTTACAGAACCCATGGCTCGCGGTAGGGACGGCCAAGTAATGCGCCGGCTTCGGGGTCACCTTTGATTTCTTCTTTTTCGGGGTCCCATTTAATTTTGCGTCCGGTGAGCATTGCAATTTCACCGAGCAGAGCCACACTGATGGAGCGATGCCCGACTTCCACGGGGCAAATGGTAAGCTTGCGGCTTTTTACGCAGTCGAGGAAGTTCTGTTTGTGGTCTCTGCTCTCGTAGAGTTTTATTTCGTTAGGGGCAATTTCCTCCCGCAGAATTTTTCCATTGGATGCACTCAGGCCGCCACGATTCACATGTATCCAACCCTTCTCGCCGTACCATTTGGCACCCTGAGTGAGTTGCTGGTTGTTGGCGATGGTCATTATCGTACCGTCGGCATATTTGCAGGTAAATTTATACTCAGTTGGAACATTATAGAGACCTTCGTTGGGATAGTTGCCTTTGCCCTCGATTTCCACCGGCCCGGTATAATCCCAGCCCATACCCCAGTGGGCAATATCAATATGGTGTCCCGCCCAGTCGGTAAGCTGGCCGCCGGAGTAATCCATAATCCATCTCCAGTTCCAGTGAACCACGCCCCGGTATGGAACATAAGGAGCAGGGCCAAGCCAGAAATTCCAATCGAGTCCTTCGGGAACCTGCGTAACAGGTTTGACGTCCGTAGCGCCGCCGGTTGGCAGGCCGACTTCAACCTTCAGGATTTTTCCGATGCGGCCGTTGCGGACAAGCTCACAAGCCCGGCGGAATTTCCAGTCGGAGCGCTGCTGGCTGCCGGTCTGCCATACCCGTCCGTAGCGATGGACCGCGTTGCAGATGGCACGTCCTTCCCGGATGGAGCGGGCAAGCGGTTTTTGGCCGTGGATGTCCAGCCCCGCCCTGGCCGCTGCTATAGCAGGGATGGCATGCCATTGGTCTGGCATCGCCAATTGCACGGCATCGAGGTCGCCGCGGCCAATCAACTCGCGAAAATCAAGATAAGCAGTGCAATCGCTGTTGCGATATCTCTGGTCCACTATCTTCTTGGCGTTATCTCGATGGCTCTTGTCAACATCACAAACGGCCACCATTTGCACTTCCGCCTTGCTTAAGAAACCCCGCATATCACCGGATCCCTGCGAACCGACACCGATTGCCCCCATAACTATACGGTTGCTCGGTGAGTATGCACCAAAAACTGATGAGGGAACTATTGCCGGAAAAACCACGGTTGTGCCTGCGGCAACTGCAGTTCCTTTCAAAAAGCTCCTTCGAGTTATTCTGCCTTCTTTGTTCATAATATTCTCCTAATTAATATCAGTTGAGAACTGAGATAATAACACAACATAGTTTAAGACCCATCCTCACCGGATTATAGTATCAAAATTTAAAATTATTGCAATACCTTTCTGATATTGAAACAGCTATGTAAAAAGCTTTATTTTAATCTTAACAAGGTTTTAATCCCGGATTTGTACGCCAAGCTCCTTGAATTGCGCGCCTGCATTCAAAAAGTGCGCGGTAATCCAGAATACCGTCCATTCTTCAACATAATTACCGCGAATGCCGGAAATATCATTACGACTAAGACGCTGCCTGAATTTTCCGTGCTGTGCATAATTCGTATGATGCGGCTGTTCGCCCTGGCTTCCATAAGGGTCGATAAGCTGGCCGCAACTACGGTACATTAAGATTGCAAGTTTTTTTAATTCTTCCCTGTCCAGAAGCTGTCCTAATCGATAGATATCCGGTGTAATAAGAACACCGAAGACATCAATGTGCATGTTTTGAACGGATACGGCCGTCCAGCCCCTGGTTTTAAAACCGTTGTCGCGGAGACGGCCTGCCGGAAGGTCTATATCCATAACCATCACATAAGTCAAAACAACATCACAGGCGTGTTCGGCCCATTCGAGGTATTTGCGGTTATTTGTCAGCTCATAGAGCGCCAAAAATCCCTGTAGAGCGGCAAAGGCGCCCTCTTTATCTTCGCAACTGGCATCAAGAGTACCGCCCCAGTACGGCTCATCCATACTCAGATGCCTCGACGCATAGACGTTGCCGGCTTTAACCGCGGCCCGGCGATAAGTATCAGAACCGAATAACCGATAAGCTTTGCAAAGCGGAGCGATAAAAAATGCCTGATTCGTTGACAGCGGTTTCCAATCATCCAACAGAATTCTCTTTGCGTGAAAATCACAAGCTTTGCGCAGGAAACGTTCCCAGCGGGAGACATCCAATCCTTTTGTTCTGCCGACACGAATCGCATTGGCAAAATTCAACATGGCCTGACCCTGAGAAAGCAGCTCGGGCCGATTGCGCCGAACCCACTGTCGTTTTTCGTAATCGTACCAGGTATAAAAACCCTGATCGTAAAACTCTGCTCCGGAAAGGAAATCAAGAGATTTTTTTGCCATCTGGGATGCTTTTGAATCACCGAGTTCTTCATCCAGTACCTGCAAGGCATATCCGGGAGCTGCGGTTTGGCCGCACCAGCCGAATACGAATTAATTGCGGTCGGGATATTTGTTAAAACCCGCAATGTCCCCTTCTTCGTGCCATCGTGTTTTGGCAAGGCGGTACTTTGCCTTGATGATTTCCTTAAATGAGGGCAATCCTTCAAGAGAATACGGAGAGAAAATATCCTAAGATGTTTTTGTGGGGCGTTGAAATCCGGAGCCTTTTTCAGCGACCGGATAGGCCTCCAGATAGAATGTTTTTTCAATAATTGCTCCCGGCGGCACATTAATATAAGCATTATCATACGGGATAAAGCCACGCTGAGAAGCCTTAATAACACTTCGTTTGCCATTGGAGGCACAGGGCCCGGACAGAAGAACCAGTTCAGTTCCATGCTCTTGTGCAATCAGTCCCAACGACCACCATTGGTCCTGTAAGTTGCCGTATGGCACAGGCGAAGGCAGAGAATGCAAGGCCGCACCTTTCATGCCATTATTGCCTTTCCATTCTAAGCTGGCATATGGCATAGGAAAACGATGTTCCTCAAAAATGGCTTCTTCCCCGGTTTCGCCTGAGTAAACAGGTACTCGGCCACTCTTTGCACCGGACGGATTTCCATGATACAGTATGCCGGGCAGCAGAGCACCTGAACCTTTACCGCGGCATTGAAAACGAACAGATAGAGTAACTAATTTGGCCGTATCTTTTCCTTCCCAGATGAACCTGCGGACACACTTAACAACGCCGCCCTCGGGCCGATACGAATCTGAAATCCGCCATGTGCCCGCCGAGGTTTCGAGCTTGCCCCGCAAAATTGTCCAGTCTCCTATGTGCTCTATTTCAGTAGGTTTGCCATGAACCCAATCCGCAGGCCAGCCCTGCTT
>JABMRO010000342.1 GCA_013202635.1 Planctomycetota bacterium | reverse complement strand
TGGCCGAAAAGTTCTCGTTTTTTCGATGCTCGATACTGGATGCTCGATGTTCGAATTTATCAGGGAAAATCACCGTTTTTGCGTACTGTCCCCAGTCATTAATAGGTGGCTGTCCTTAGTTTCCCCACAATCGTTAGGACGGTTATTACAAGCCTGGGAACTTGCGTTTTTAAGAGGAGTTTGGTATTATTAGGACACTTACCGAAGCAAAAAGACTGACAGAAAAAGCCCAGAAAAACCATTTTAAGACAAAGAGGTGACTCATGACCTTCATCAAACGGTCTTTTGTATTATTTTGTTTTTTGTTTACAACTTTTTCGGCTGTCTCGGGGACGGAACATGCTGAAAAAGTCGGCTGGCCACAGTTTCAGGGGCCGGGACGTGACAATAAGTCCCTTGAAACCGGTCTGCTTTCGATATGGCCTGCATCGGGTCCGAAGTTGCTTTGGACCCAAAAAGCTTTAGGCGAAGGATACTCATCGGTTATCTGCGTCAATGGGCTCTTGTACACGACGGGCAACATAGGCAAGGATACAGTAATTACGGCCCTTGATACAAAAGGCATCATTCGATGGAAGGCCAAAAACGGTCCTGCCTATCGCCGGTCTCATCCTGGTACTCGCGGAGCACCAACAGTAATAGGAAATTGTCTTTATCACAAGAATGCGGACGGAGATATAATCTGTGTAAACGCAAAAAACGGGCATCACCTATGGTCGGTGAATATCCTTAAACGATTTGAAGGCCGGAATATAAAGTGGGGGCTTTCCGAGTCCCTGCTCATTGACAGAGGAAAGGTGATTTGCACGCCTGGAGGACAAGACATAGGGATTGCCGCCCTTGATCAAACAACAGGAGATACTGTTTGGATTTGCAGAGGCATAGGCGAGAAACCTGGCTATTGCTCTCCCATCGTTTTTGAATATAAGGGGCTTCGACAAATCGTTACTTTGATGGCAGAATCAATATTGGGACTCAACGCCCATAACGGAAAATTACTCTGGAAGGTAAAGAATATTGCGAAGTATGGTGAAAATATTACAAGTCCTTGTTACCATGATGGTCATATTTTTACATCCACACGGACATCGGGTTCTAGACTGTTCAAGATACAAGTGAAGGGAAATAATGCATCGGTGAAAGAGGTTTGGAGCGAGGAACGGTTTCAAAACCAACACGGTGGAGTAATATATTTAGACGGCTATTTTTATGGCGCTTGTATGGCAAACAGAAGTGCTCCCTGGAGGTGTATTTCTTTTCAGACAGGCGAGCTTATGTATTCCGTTCCAGGCATTGGCCGTGCCTCCTTTTGCTGTGCCGATGGCATGCTTTATCTTTTGAATCATCACCGCAAAGTTGCACTTGTAAAGCCGAGCCCGAAGGAATTCGACGTGATCAGTTCATTTGAAATACCAAAACAAGGTCGCGGCACCACATGGGCCCACCCTGTTGTTGTAGGAGGCCGCCTCTATATCCGGCACGATAATTTCATTTATTGCTATGATATAAAAGCGAAATAGTGTCTGGGATTATTAGGGACAGTCATCGTTTTTTCGATGCTCGATACTGGATGCTCGAAAAAGAGAACGTCCAGAATTGAGAATTAGGCAAGACGCAAGACTCAAGGCCCCCTGTAGTAAATCCATGAGGTAATTCTCGGGGGTAAAAATTGTGGTTGATTTTTTTGATTTTTGGTGGTAATTTTTATTTTTTGAGAGGTTTTATTAAAATAGAGATATTTTAGGGAATGGCGAAATGGCGGAAAGATTGCCTGATGAGTAGAGTACCTTCCAGAGTTGTGGAACTTGTCGAAACGTTTGAACGGCATATCGAATCATATCATTCGCAACAATATAACGAGACCCAGCTTCGCAGAGAATTCATGACTCATTTTTTGAAGAATTAGGCTGGGACGTAACGAACAAAGCCGGCAACGCCCACGGCGGCTGGCCAATAAAATAATAGCGAAGAGATAATATGGCAAAACACGCAAACAAGGGAACAACCAGAGCCGGATACATCAACAGGAATGGACAAATAAACATCGGACGTACTGAACCGTCACGAGCAGGAACAGACCATGGACAATACATTTATATCATAAAATGTACGAAGTGTGGTGAAAGCTATGGTGCAAACGGTTCTGACATTTTCGAAAGGAAGTGTCCCTTTTGCCAGAGAGGCAGACCGGGTCTGGCATTGTTGGCAGATGAAATTAACAAGATGGCAATAGTAGCTGGTGTGGATGGTTGTAAAACTGGATGGGTCTGCGTGGCAAAGGATCTTGATACTGGACTAATCACCTCGGAAGTTTTCAGCAATGCCCAGTTGCTTCTTCAACACAAGCTGGAACCATCAGTTACTGCCATTGATATACCAATTGGATTGACAGAAAATGGACCCCGGCAGTGTGACATTGAGGCTCGGCAAATATTAGGTCCCCGGGCATCAAGTGTCTTTCCTGCCCCTATTCGTCCAGCACTTCAATCCAACACACGCCAACACGCAGATGAAATCCGCCGGAAAATAGAAGGAAAAGGTGTTTCTGCACAGGCATTTGGAATTTACAAGAAAGTTTTGGAACTCGATAAGATACTTTCAGCTCAGCCTCAGTTACAGCAGCAAGTAAAGGAGGTGCATCCTGAAGTATGTTTCTGGGCATGGAATAATAAGCGTGCCATGTCATATAAAAAGAAATCCAATGATGGTAGAGCAGAACGACGCAATTTAGTTGCTAAACACTTTGGAGCCGAAGTTATTGAAGATATTCGTGCTAAATACCTTGTAAAATGTGTAAGCCACGATGACATTTATGATGCTTTTGCAGCACTTTGGACCGCCGAGCGGATTTTTGCGGGCAAAGCTGGAGTAATTCCCGATCCTTCACCACATGATGCGATAGGGCTTCGTATGGAAATGTGGTACTGAGTTCATAACGGCTGCTGGCCGATAATCAAATGATAAATGATGAT
>JABMRO010000341.1 GCA_013202635.1 Planctomycetota bacterium | reverse complement strand
TGCTTTTCCTGTAAAAGCCATCTGTTTTTCTCCTTTGTTTGGTTACTGTTGTTGAAACAGTAGTTGTCATTCCCGCGAAAGCTGGAATCCATTTTTTTCTTATTTGTTTTACTCTGTACGCTACAAAAAATTCCTTCGCAGTTTCAAGTACTCCTGCAAATCCGTTCGGTTGCCTGTCGTTGCCGCCCTCTTGGCTGCTCTTTCGAGAACTGTTTGATTGTTTGTTCCGCCATAGGCGGACTCCTTTGCCCCTGCTGTCTTTTTCGCCGTAACAGTTCCTGGAACACTGCCGAACAGATATTGCTTTTCCTTTTTCAACTGCTCGATTACGCCGTCCAAATCCGCTTGTGTTTGTCCTTCCATTCTGGCCCTGGCAAGCAGCACAGCCGTCTCCAAATCGACACTCCCCGCGGCGGCTAATTTGCTGGTCAGCTTTTGCTCGACCTCAATGTCGCTTAACCGCTCGGATATCTTTGTCGCCTGTGATTTTGCCTGGGCCAGTTGCTCCGTCAAATCTTCAACCTTTTTCTCGGCACTCTGTGCCCTCTTTCGATAGCGGATGGATTCAGCGACCGGAACAAGTTTCATATTGTCGTTGTCACTTGCCCCTAAGGGGCTTGCCCCAGTTATGTCTTCTGACAAAACCTCTTGCGTCTCAATAAGACTCATAAAACCTCCTGATTAATTCCGAATGTAGAATTCTGTTTTCTCTGCATTCTTAATCCCCGTATCCCAATTCTCTGAGCACCTGCTCAGTCGAAACGCCCAATTCTTTTTTAATCTGGGCCTCTTTTAATTTCTCCATCACGTTCTCCGGCAGCGGGCTTGGAAAAACAATATCGACCTTTCTGTCCGCATCACAGGTCTTATAGATATTGGCCGTATCGAGTATCGCCAGGGCCATCTTGCATATTTCCTTAAGCCCTTCGCAGTAAGTAAATTTCTTGCGGTCGTTCTTTGAGAGCATCCCCATAAGCGTCAGCCGAAGAGCCACCGCGCTTGTAAGGTTGCCGAGTTTATTTTTGATAACTCCTGCAACCACGGGCGTAACCCCGCTGGTCTTGTCCAGCGCCTCTCTGATTTCAGCGATGTGCAACCCCTCGCTGGGCGTCTGGCTGTCTCCGCCGAACTCTTCGATAGTCGCCTCCGGATTGACCGTGTACCACATCCTGCCGGGCGAGATGGGCTTGTCCTCGAAGCCCTCTATCCCTTTACCAAGATACATCTTGAACGACTGAAATGTTATTCTGCTCGCCCTGTCACTCAACCTGGTATTAAGCTCGTCCTGCAAAGGTATCAACGGTTCGACGTCGCTTAGTCCCTCATAGTAGTATGGCTGAGCGATGTTCTGGATGTGCACGACCGGCAGAAAGCCCCACGGCAGTTGCGCCTCTGCGACAAGCTGTTTATCTTCGTATCTCTGCCAGGCCTCGGCGGAAGTAATCTCCGTCACCGCCACTATCTGCCGGCTGTTGCTGCTTCGTTTACCCCCGGATAATATTCTTGATAGAAACGAGCTTTTCTTACTCAGCGAGTTTTTCTTCTGGTAGAAGTGCTGTACGTAATATCTTGTAGTTTTGTAGTCGTTTTCATCTAGGACAGGCAGTGCTCTTGGTGCTTCAATCAATTCGAGGTCGATTGTCTGTGCCAATCTCAGCACATCTTCGATTGCCCCCGTTTTACCGGAAGCCGGTGAGTGGGTTTGTGAGGAAGAGGAAATGCATTCGATGATTTCTTCGCCAGGCCTGACGAAACAATCGACAAAACCATAAACACTTCCGAGCACCGCCATATCCTGGAAAAATCCGATAGCACCGTTGGCCGCAAATAGTGCCTTTAAAATCACTTCAATTTCTGCACGTTTTTGGCCGTCCGGCGATTTCGAAACAAAACTAATCGGCTTGCCGAACAAAAAATCCACTGCTGCGTTTATCCGCCAGGCAACGTCATTTTCAATTACTACTTCTTTTCGCTGCACATCGCGGGCACTCCGTGCGCCGAAAACGCCAACCTGCCCGCTGTGTATAAGACCTGTTATTCTAACAGGCAGCCCGTACTCCTGTGCCTGAACATAGCACCGCCCTGATTCATTCACTTTTCTATCGCTCGTGCCGGTACCGTTCATCTCCATCCGGGGGTTTGCGTAGTATTCCCACAACTTCTCAAAGTGCCCTCGAACATCAACTGACTGTTCATCAACGAGCCACTCAATGTAGTCGGCCTCGAGTTGTTCATCCTGAAAAATATCAAGTTCAAATCCCATACTTAGAACTCCTCATTATCGATTCTCAACGGGCATCCGGTTTCGCACGTCAAACATCAACGCTCCTATAATTAGAGCTACCTGCGCGTTTGGTACGAAAATCGCGGGATTTTTAAAGGGGGCTTTTTACGTAAGTGCTTTTATGGAAATGAATAAAAAAAATTTTAAAAATTATGATTTTTGTTTTTAACTAATACCGTTTTTGACCGAAAATCTCCCGCAAATCAACACTCGTTGAGAATATAGAATTGGGAAAATGGAATGTGGAATCAGGGATTGGGTATGAGCAATCGAGCGTCAGGTTGTACTTTTACTCGGTGTCTTCTTTCTGCAGCAGCTCGATAATATCGGCTTTTGTAGGCAGTGCCTCTATCGAACCGAATTTTGTGCAGGCCAGCGCACCCGCCGCCGATGCGAATTCGACAGCTCCTCTTACATCGTTCTCTACCGCGTAATAGGCGGCCAGCGCCCCTGCGAACGCGTCTCCACTGCCGGCCTGGTCAACAAGCTCCACCTCATAACCGGCGATCTGGTCGGCGCCGCTTCTATCGACAACCATACAGCCACGTCTGCCCATTGTTATAACGGCAGAGCCGACGCCGCGGGCCACAAGGTCGGAGCCGACCAGCTTGGCGGTACGAACGTTGGCTGCCGATTGATCGACAATCTCCGCAGCTTCATAAAGATTAGAAAGAAGAATATCAACCATAAAGTATTCGACGGGCAGGTCGCTGCTTTCCTGGCCTTGTTGCTCTATTGGTCTTGCAGGGTTAAGAATGACCTTTGTGCCGTGCACCTTCGCGCAACGAACGGCGGCTACAATTGCTTCCTGTGGCAATTGGCCGTGAATCAGGCAAACATCAGCCTCGGAGATAATCTGTTCGGCGGCCTCAATGTCCTCAGGGGTTAAAGCGCTGTTGGCGCCGCTGCAGTAACAGGAAGCGTTTTCACCTTCGGAATTAACAAGTGTTACAACCACGCCCGTATTTTTTGCCTCGGCGGTATAGACAAAATCGGTATTGACGTTGAACTCAGCCAGACTCGCCTTGGCCATCTGTGAAAATGGGTCGCCGCCGACCTTGCTGATAAGATGTACATCGCAACCGCACAAAGCAGCTTCCACCGCCTGGTTCGGCCCCGGACCGGTGACTGTGTATGAAAGAGCAGAGCCGACAACGCTCTGTCCGGGTGATGGAATTTGGCCGCACCTTATATCCATATCAACATAGGTACCGCCAATTACAACTACCTCAGGACTCCTTCCTGACATAATGTTCGTTATCTCCTGCCTTTGGCAAAATATCTTTTGGTCTCAATTTTACGAATTATTGCAAAATGAGATTCCTTTCATCGCGAATGCAGTATAACTGCTCTACCAGCAAATGCAAAACTTTTTTTAGGATAATATCTGGTGAAGTCTTTTACGAAACAAAACCTGTTATTAAATGTTTTGCTCAGCTAACCAGCATTTCAAAACTTCGATTATGTAATCAATCTGCTCTTCTGTCAGAGGTTTGCCCCTGGATATGCAATGCCACTTACACCCAGCAATTTAGCTAATTGTTGTATTGTAATTGGATTTCCTTTAACCATTTAATGTACCTGCACTTATAGGGTTAATGTTGCCTTTCTTGGTTAACGGCGGTTAACCATAACTTAGAAGGTTAACATAGCTGTCGGCCAAGTGGTAAAGTAAATACTTTAGGGATTGCCTCCGGGACAGTTAAACTGGAATACCCACCACGGTCATACAAAGAACACTTTCTTCCGTCCCGTCGATACCGACAATCGCATTTACATGGTCGTCATATAAGGCCCCGATCTCACAACTGCCGAGATTGAGACTTACAGCCGCCAATGACAGGTTCTCGGCAATATGACCGGCGTCAAGATAAATATATCTGTACGCCCGCTGGCCATACTTCCATTTGCAACGCTCGAAAACAGCCGACCATACAAAAACCGCAGCCGCGGTAGCACACATCCCCTGCCCCAAAGCCGCCGCCGCAATTGACCCCTGAAACTCACCCCGCTTTATTTGCTCAAGCTGATGAGTCCTGACTGAGTAATGATAAACACCCGCCTCCAGCTTTCTCACGTTATTGACAACTACATAAGTCTCTATCGGATAAAGCGCTCCTGCCGATGGAACAGTGCGAAATTCGTATCCATCCTCTATTCGCTGAATACCCGTCGATGCCCAAAGCAAATAAGACAGTTTGCCCTGGCTAATCGGTTTGGCCTGAAAATCACGGATGCTCTTTCTCTGCCTCAGGGTTTGGTCCAGACTCACCAGTTGATTTGGCTCAAAAGTCCCAAGCTCAATCTTTTGTGCTTCCGGATATTCCTTATACACATCCGGCTTAGACTCCCAAACCAAACGATGTCTCGGCATCCTGTCTGGCTCATACTTTGTTTCCTGCTGATATTTATCACCTATACCGTTCATTTCTGTACCCTTGCACGTAACGTTAGTCCAATATTATCACTAAAAACACCTATATAATCTCAGGAAAATCCAGTAATTCAAGCCCTAACATAAATTTTAAGGAAGGGGCTTTTTCTTCATATATTTGATATTTGCTATATTTTTATAAATTTTTGTAAAAAATAAAACAAAACACTTGACAAAGTTAGGTATTGCATTAAATTACATGCTATGTTAGTCAAATATCTAACTAATTGTAAGGCCGGAGGAATCCAAAAAATACCTTTAATGCTAATATCAGAGTAATAGAGGAGGCTAAGCGATGAAAACAATTCACTCAAATGTTTCAGAAAAAAATCTTGAAGACAAAAATAAGAATCGGGCCCAAATTGATTTGCTGCGAAGCAGGCTCAGTCTGCTCGAAGGAGAAGGCAAGTTCCTGATGACTATGTATCTGGTGAACGGCAACAGTATTTGTCAGATGTCCCGAATGACCGGTCTTTCTCAGTCGAGTATCGCTCGAAGAATAAACGGACTGACAAAAAGACTCATAGAAGGCCAATACATAGACTGCATTCGAAATCGCGACAAATTTAACATAAACCAGATGACCATAGCGAAGGATTATTTCCTGACAGGCTTGTCAATAAGAAAAATCACCATAAAGAGACATCGCAGTCGTTATCACGTTCGTGAAACCATAAAAAAAATAAAAAGCATCCTGAATAGATGTGAAAATGCCAACCAAAAATAAGAGGTACGAATTATGCCGACATACAGCCTTTCAAAAAGTTTCAACTGGCAGGGAACGGTTACCGATAAAGTCGCTTCAGTTTGCAGAATGTTTGGACTAACAACCGACAGGCTCACCGAAAGGAAAGTCAGTTATAGCTGTCAGCTTCAAATCAACGATGGTGATATCATCTATTTCACAGGTCCGTCTGGTGCCGGCAAAAGCGTTCTGCTGAGAGAGCTGGAAAAATCCGTCCCCGCCCCGGACAGGGTGAACCTTGCACGAATAAAACTGCCGGCCGACAAAACGCTGATAGATTGTATTGACGATGATTTACTGGACAGCCTTAAAATGCTCAGCACCGCCGGGCTGAACGATTGTTTTTGTATTCTCAATCAGCCACTAAATCTCAGCGACGGCCAAAAGTACCGCTTCCGTCTGGCAATGGCGTTAGCCGCGAAGAAGAAATTTATCTTTGCCGACGAATTCTGCTCCGAGCTGGACCGCATTACCGCTGCGGTTATTTCATACAACGTTCATAAATTCGCAAAACGTACCGGCACGATATTCATCCTGGCTTCGAGTCACAATGACATCCTGCTCGATTTGTCGCCGGACGTTCTGATAGCCGCGGAACTATCGGGACAGGCGGAAGTTATCTATAAGAGGGCACGAAAATGAAAATAAAATACGTTCAACTGGAATCTGAAGCGTTTTTGACGGACCTGGACTTTGTCACAATGACACTGGAGGAAAGAGGGGCCTATTGGACTTTGATTTTGTATCTTTATTGCAACAAAGGTAAATGCGAGCTTGATATTCCTGTGTTGAGTCAGCTCTGCAACAAAAACCCTAAAGCATTTGGAAAAATCTGGCAGAACATTTCAAAAAAGTTTCAGACACGCAGCGGCGTGATTAAACATAAACGTGTAACAAAAGAATTAACAAAGGCAAAGAAATTCAGGCAAGCCAGGAGCAGAGCAGGACTTAAGGGTGCCGATAAGAGATGGCACAGCCATAGCACCGCAATAACTAAGAAAACGAAAGGAAACGTAATCGAAAAGGAAAGTAAAGATATTTCGTATTCGAATACGACAGAGCAATCTTCTTCGGTTTCGAGTTCGGTTCGACCACGCCCTGATAAGGATTGTCACATCCGCGCACTTCACTTCAACGAGGCACTGAACGGTATAATCACGCCGAGAAATCAATCCGACCGTACCTGCTTTCGCAATATTACAAGCTGGCTTATGGCCGGCTGTGCGGCTGGCAAATTCAATGAGCAGATCTTCGGCAGGGTCTTGGACTATGCCAAAAAGGCAAGCCTGGGCCAAAACCCCGCCGCCGTCTTTATCTCCCTGCTCAAAAAAGAGCTGAACTATAATCCAAAAGCGATTAAGGCCGGACAATTATGATATCGCATCAGAAAACGCAGAAAGTCGGAGATGAATCTGTTTGTGGAAATTGATACCGCTCAAAATGATATTTTAATGACCAATACGAGCGACGTTTATTTTCTTTTCAAACGTACAGCATTACTCTTTTTTAGCTGTCAGCTATTGTTTTTTTTGAATGTATATTTATTATTCCTCCAGGGTCCCGGAAACACCGCGCATATACCACTTGGGTGGATCTTTGCGTTTAACTCTTAAAGGCAGATCGTTCTCGGTAGCAGATATGTACCCTTTTTCCTTCATACACTCTTCAATGAATTTGGTCTCATGCCCGCCAATATTTATCGAGCTTACGTCTGCGTATTTAAGCATTTCTTCTCGACATTCCCTCAGATCGTCTGCGCACTGCCTATAAGTTTTGCCTTCCTGGTACCAGTACTGGGTACAGCC
>JABMRO010000340.1 GCA_013202635.1 Planctomycetota bacterium | reverse complement strand
GCCTAAGCCCGCTCCCCAAAAAATACCAAAAGGAAAAGCCCTGGCAGAAGAGCTGTCCGGCAGCTTCCCGGAACTGGAAATCGATGATTCCGATTCTTTCCTCGATGAGCTTGAAGATCTTTAAGCTGTCCTCTAATTTGTGGATACCGGAAAAATATGCTCCCAATTAGCATCGGATACAAAGCCGTCACTGATTCGGCTAATGTTTGAAAGATATGTTTTAGATTTTTTCGAGAATATTTAAGCTTGCCAATGCCGATAAAATATATTAATTTAACAATTGCGAGTGTTTTATTTTACGTATTTGCTGAAAGAGAAATCATATGCAAACTTTGGATTTTATCCAAAATCTTTCATCAAGCTCGTTCTGTTTGCTGCCGGCAGATGTTGGCTTAGCCTCATTTACAACATCGCTGCCTTTTAATCCAATCAAGCTCTTATGTCTCGTGATATGGGTTTACCTTTGTCTGTTCTTTATTCAACGTACCCAGTTCAGTCCGCTCGTACCCAAAAAATATAAACCAATCGCTTATATTATCACCCTTTTCACAGGACCGATACTTCTGCTTATTCTGCTGATAGTAGATACTGCAAAAAAGGCCTCTCAAAGCAATATAAGCGTCATTGAAATAATAAAGCAGCATGTACAACAAGCTATTGCCAATATACGGTCTCGAAACCCCGGACGTCGTCACAACAAATCGGCGATAAGACTGCTCGATTCGTCAGGCAGAAGTATCAACGATATATACGGCCACGGTGACAAAAAGAGGCAGGACAACCGCATCCTTGATTTAACCGAAAAAGTCATCGGCGACGCCCTTGAGCGGCAGGCCAGCGATATTCTTATCGACCCGAAGGATGACGCGACATATACAATCAGGCTGCGAATAGACGGCGTCCTGCGGACAGTAGATAAAGTCAGGGCCGATACCTGCAAAGCAATTGTAAATAGTATAAAAGCCGTTTCGAGCATGGACATCTCCGAAAAAAGAAGACCTCAGGACGGCGCATTTACAGCCAAAAAGGCCGGGACAACAGCTTCTTTCCGGGTAGCGAGCGCCGGCGTCCTCAATGGCGAAAAGTTATCGATAAGAGTGCTTAACCAGAATGCAGGCACATTCAATCTGGCCGACATAGAACTCCCGAAAAAGCATTATTCAATTATCAAAAATGCAATAAACAAACCATCAGGTATGGTGCTGATATGCGGTCCCACCGGAAGCGGCAAAACCACAACCATGTACGCGATGCTCAACGAGATTGACCGGTTTACGCACAACGTCATCACGGTAGAAGACCCAATCGAAGCAATGCTGCCGGAAGCCAGTCAGATTGAAATTAATCCTAAAGCCGATATCACCTTCGCAAAAACTCTGCGCAGCGTTCTCAGGCAGGACCCGGATGTGATATGTGTGGGTGAAATACGTGACGAGGAAACCGCAGAGATTGCGCTTCGGGCATCGCAGACCGGCCATCTTGTTCTGGCAACAATACACTGTGACAGCAACGCTACAGCTTTGGTCAGATTGCTGGATTTAGGAATATCGCCTCTTCTTTTATCGTCGGGCTTGAGCCTTCTGCATTCTCAGAGACTGCTTCGCCTGCTTTGCACATACTGCAAACAACCGGCCCAGCTAAGTCAGGATTTAATCCATAAATTCCAAAGGAAAGGCATAGAATATACGAATATTTTCGAGGCTACCGGCTGTAAGCACTGCGAAGGGACGGGTTATTCCGGAAGGACAGCGTTATGCGACCTTCTGGCCATCTCCGAAAAATTGAAGGCTGATATTGCCAATAATAAATTATCAATTGACGAATTGAGAACCGAAGGCAGAAAGAAAGACAAGTCAAACATGAGGAAAGAAGGCCTGAAAAAGGTAGCAGCGGGGATAACAAGTCTCGAAGAGATAAAAAGAGTGGTAGGATAAAGTTTATGGTATTTTGGCTCGGCATATTAACCGGCGGACTCTTCATCTGGTTCGCAATGAAAATAGGCTTCTACGAAATGTTGGCCATGTTTTTCAATATCGTAATTTCTATCTATGTAGCCATCTTCCTGACACCGGTAATTTTAGATATTGTCCCTGAGGCCGGTGATATATCCTGCAGCAACGGCTTCGCTATGGTAGTGTTGGCAATAGGAACCTTCTTTATTTTGTATGGAATTACATACGTTTTCCTTACAGGCCAATTCAAGGTCTCCTTTCCAAAATCATTTGACATTCTATTCACAGGCATCCTGGGTTTCCTGGCCGGCTTTCTTGTTCTAAGCTTCGCGGCTTTTGTAATCACTATTACCCCAATTTCTCAAAACCGCTTCGTAAAACAGGTAGGTTTGAATAGAAATTCTCAGCAGGCCAACATATCATATATCTGCTGGTGGTGCGATTTGGTTAATTCGATAGTATCTTCGCCGGATACCAAGATCACAAGTAAAGAAGCTGTTGAGCACTTGCTGAACAGCACACAACAAAAAGACAAGAATCTCGAACAAGCCGAACCGAATAAGCCGGTTAGACCTAATGACGCAGAAACAAATATTCGTGAAGAATCTCTACCAGCCCCGCCCCCAAAGGCTGACTCTAAAGATATTTAATTGTGGCCGACAAAGGTTTTATTATGAAAACAAAAATGCTAATAGTCAGCGTATTAATTGCTGCAAACAGCCTTATTATATGCTGCTTCGCTTCTCGAAATACCAACATAGTAAACTTCAAACACCTCTCAACAGTAAATGGTGACCTTCCGGCTCCGAATAACGGCAAACAGCAGACCTCCAGTATCGTATGCGACATCGACAAAGACGGTGTGAACGACTTTGTAATCACCGAACGTACCAAAGCACCTTCGGTCGTCTGGTATCGTCGAGCCTCGAACGGCTGGACAAAATATGTCATCGAGAACCAGCCCTTGCATATCGAAGCCGGAGCAGACTTCTTCGATATCGATGCAGACGGAGACCCTGATATAGTCTTCGGGGGCGATTGGCAGAATAACAAAGTATGGTGGTGGGAAAATCCTTATCCAAACTACGGTCCTAAAACTCCGTGGAAGCGGCGCGAAATCAAAAACTTCGGCGCCAGAAAACACCACGACCAGATATTCGGCGACTTCGACGGTGACGGACGAACCGAACTTGTATTCTGGAATCAAGGAGGGTGCAAACTGTACATCGCTGAAATCCCGAAGAATCCCAAAAAAGCAAAATCCTGGCAATGTACAGAGATTTATTCATGGAGCAGTGACAGCGAGATGGAGCAAAGGGGGACATATCCGGGTTTTAAGTCAATCAACGAACACGAAGGATTAGCCAAAGCGGATATAGATGGTGACGGCAGGCTTGACATAGTGGGCGGAGGCCGCTGGTTCAAACACAACGGCAAAACCAGCTATACACCAAACATTATCGACGCCGGATATGCATTCTCTCGTTCAGCGGCCGGACAATTGATCAAGGGCGGCCGGCCGGAAGTCATATTAGTCGTAGGGGATGGACAAGCACCTCTGATGATTTACGAATGGAAGAAAGGCACTTGGGTCAGCAAAATATTAATTGAAGAGATTGACTGCGGCCATTCGCTTTCGCTCATTGATTTTAACGACGATGGCAATCTCGACATCTGGGTGGCGGAAATGCGCTTAAGCGGCAGAAATCCGGATTCCAAAAACTTGATCCTGCTGGGTGACGGCAAAGGTAATTTTGAAACGATACAGGTTTCAAGCGGTATAGCCCTGCACGAATCCAGAATCGCCGATCTCGATGGAGACGGTGACTACGACATCTTGGGTAAACCCTACGGCTGGCAAACACCACGTTTGGATATCTGGCTTAACCAAAGCAGATAAGTCCTTTTTCAATATTACGAACCGTAGGGACACGCCCCAGTCGAACAGCTATCAGTTGGACACGGGCCGCTCGGGCATGATTCGCAGGCCTGGCCCGCTGACTTGCTTTGCCCAACGGCAAAACCGCTTAACAGCTTCTGTAAGTCGGAGCTGTTGCACTTTTCGCAGTTATGTTTTCGAGGAGTTCTCGTTTTTTCCAAAAACTTCATTATATGTCCACATCCATTACATCTGTATTCAAATATCGGCATCTTTCAATCTCGTGTTAAAAAACGGTGTAAATTTACTCCTGAAAGGCCCCGCTTAGCGGGAACCGAACAACAATTTTATAAGTGTTTCGTGCTGCGAGAAATCGGGCACTATGACATGCGCGCCGGCTTTTATCAGACGGGTGCGCTTTTCGGCGCTTAAGCCGTGACGGCGAATCTCATCGCTGGCGATACCTACGGCGATACCATCACGTTTGCGGCATTCCCGTATCTCAACAGGACCATCGCCAAAGACAACAAGCTCAGGACCCTGTAAATTGTTCTCGGCCATTATTTTCTCAATGACCATCTTCTTGGAATATTTGGTGACATCCCCTACCGAACCGTGAATACCGCCGTCAAAAAGCTCGGCATAACCGAGCGATTCGGCCTCGGCGATAACATCATGGCGGTCGGTCCCGCTGGCAAGGTAAAGTTTTATACCTCTTTTTTTCAGGGCTTCTACAAATTCCAATGAGCCTTTGATCGTATAATCATTAATGTCGAGCTCGCCGCTTTTGAACTTTTCGATTCGCCTGTTCACAAGCTCCATCAGGGCATTATTATAAATTTCCTTATAACCTAATTTATCGAGGATTTTATCAGCTCTTACGATGCCAAACTCTTTGACCATCTCGACCAAGGCTTCCATCTGTATGATGGTCTGAATACCGGTGGACTTATCGATAAAGTCGGCGACACGGTTGTTAACCTTGTGGTAAAGAGTTTCGTCGGCGGTTTCGTATTTATCACCGAGAACAGCCCTGACCATCACGGGAGCCATTATCTCCTCCCAGCCCTGCCTTAATGTGCTTATAGTCCCATCGTTGTCAAATACTGCATGCTTTATTCGGCCAAACTGTATTGATTCATAGCAAATTTCTATTTCGCTGTCTTTGAAATAACAGGCCCCTCTCCGGTCGGAAGCGAGTTCCGGCTGATAGATATAATCCGGGTCTTTTCCGATTTCGAGAATCTCAGGGCCGCAAGCCGTGCCGGTCTGGTATAATTTTTGAACTGTAACGGCGGCCGCTAAATTAGCAAACTCGGAAGCCTCGATAGGCTGGATACCTGCACCAAGACATAAAGCCAACGCGCTTGTCACCGTATCTCCGGCCCCGACAATATCGAGCTTTTTCAATAATTGAATACCCGGCACCTCGTGGATACCGTCAGAATCAACGGTTATGATACCCCGCTGGCCACGGGTAAGAAACACGGGCTTTTTAAACTGCTTATAAAGATTCAGAGCGTATCTATTCACATCCGCCAATGTAAGAACATCACCTAATTTGACATCGACATTGTTCAACTGGGCCGCTTCCAAATCATTTGTCTTGCGGTAGATATTTTTGAACTTGTGACCAAAGTGTCTGGAATCAAGCAAAACTATTT
>JABMRO010000339.1 GCA_013202635.1 Planctomycetota bacterium | reverse complement strand
ATTTCAAGTTCCAGTTCGACGTCGAATTGTTCCTTGACCCTCAGTTTTATATCCTCTATCAGTCTCTTGACGTCACGGCTTTTACAGTCTTTTTCGGCGATTATGAAATTTGCGTGTTTCTCACTGACCACAGCCCCGCCAACCCGCAAACCTTTCAGGCCTGCCCTGTCAATCAAGGCACCGGCCGAGCCGCCTCTCGGATTCTTAAATATACAGCCGGAATTCCGCGTATTCAAAGGCTGATTATTCTTTTTGTAAATCCAGATTTCTTTTACCGTCCGCATGATTTGCTCTGAGTCGGACTCATTAAGTTTCAGTTGGGCGTTTAGAATGAAATTTGCCGTGATATTTGTTCGGCGGTAATCGAAAACAAGCTCCGGTTTACTTTTTTTAAAAATATTACCCTTGCTGTCCATTAGTGAAACGGTTTCTATCGCCGCCCCGAAATCTCCGAAGTTGCCTCCCGCATTCATTTTCACGGCTCCGCCGACGGACCCCGGTATCCCTGTCAGGGCCTCGACTCCCGACAGTCCCTTTTTCACGCAGGTTAAAACCAGCTTGCTCAATTCCGCTCCCGCCCAGGCGGTAACTTCAACACCATCGAATTCTATCTGCGCGAACTGCTCTGCCCCAAGTTTTATCACCGCTCCCCTCAGCCCTTCGTCACTGATTAGCAGATTAGAACCGAACCCCATCACGTAAATCCTGATATTGTTTTCACTACACAGCCGGATTACTTCTTTGAGTTGCTCGATTGTTTTCGGCCTGATAAAATAATCAGCCGCTCCACCAAGCCCGTACCACGTCCGCTTCGCTAACGGATAATCGGTTTCAACTATTTCTTCCAACCCGTTGAATATATTCATCTGCTACTTTCCAAATATCACCTGCACCCATAGTAACTACAACATCGCCGTCGGCCACATTGTTCTCTAAGTAATCGCAAATGGTCCCAAAGCCATCGATAAATAACGCCTCATTTCCGTTGGCTCGTATCCTTTCGACGAGTATCCGGGCGTTAACCTCTTTTTTGGCCGACAGCGAATCCCGGACGAAGTAAATCTCCGGCACAATTGTTATATCGGCAAGCTTAAAGCTTTCTGCGAAATCATCAAGTAAAAATCTTGTTCGGCTGTACTGATGCGGCTGAAAAATACACCAGATTCGTCTCGGGCGATACCTCTGTCGTATCGCCTGCAGCGATGCCCTTATTTCCGTCGGATGGTGAGCATAGTCGTCGAGGACTGTAATTTTGCCGAACCGCCCCTTCAGCATCAGCCGACGGTCGATGCCGCTAAAGCCGGGAAGCAATTCGAGTACCAGTTCGGGCTGGAGCCCGGCGTTTACCGCCATTGCTGTTACCGCCAATGCGTTTAGTATATTATGCTCACCCGGCACCGAAATCCGGCTCGCGCCTAATAGTGTGGCGTTATGATAAACGTCAAAGGCGCAAAGCCCGTCATCTAATGAGATATTCTTAGCGTAAAAATTGCAATTTTCATCGAACCCGAAAGTCTCACAATGCAGCTTACATTCAGTTCTCTGGATAATTTTTGCCACATTTGCATCCTGTCCGTTGGCAATCAGCGCGCCTGCCGGCTTTACGCCAAGGGCGAATTCCCCAAACGCTTCGACTATCTCGTCTTCATTTTTATAGTAATCCAGATGGTCCTGCTCGACATTCAGTATGCAGGCGATTTTCGGTTTTAGATTCAAAAAGCTTCTGTCGTATTCGCACGCCTCGGCCACGAAATATTTACCGTCCGCCACTCCCGATGAGCTGTCCAACTGATTGACTTTGGCCCCGATGATAAAGTTCGGTTGCAGACCGGCCTCTTTAAGGACATAGGTCAGCCATCCGCTCGCTGTGCTTTTGCCGTGGGTACCGCTTACTGCAATGCCCTCATAGCAGTCCATTAACCGCCCCAACATTTGGGCGTATTTATAGACTTTGCATCCTCGTTCTCTTGCTAATTTCAGTTCAGGATTATTTTCATTTATCGCCGCCGAGATAACAACCGCGTTCGTTCCCAGCTTTAGGTTTCTGGCCCGGTGGCCGATTGCTATATCAGCTCCCGTTTTCCGAAGTCCGTCTATAACATCGCTTAGTGTTTCGTCTGAGCCGGTTACAATCGCCTCGTTTTTCATCAGAAGCTGTGCCAGCCCGCTCATCCCTATACCACCAGCACCTATGAAGTGAAATCTCCTCCCCGCTACGCTTAGTTTGTTCTGAATGGCTGCCGTTTCGTATTCGTCAGAAACTTTTATTCGGTCTTTATAGGTTTGTGCATTCTGCTGGTTCATAGCATCCTTTCTGCGGCATTCTTTCCTTAACAAAAGCGCAGATAGTCTAACACATAAAGTTTCCGAATAAAAGAAAAACCCCGCTGCCCTTATGGATGAACAGAACACGCCCCAAATATCGTAGCTCCGCCCCTGGCGGGATAAATATAGTAAGTTAAAAAAGGGCCTATACCGATTCAATCAATATAGGCCCCGAATTTACATAAATCTGCTATGTCAACTACGCAATCTAAACCTTTACTTACGGTGCCGATGCGTAAAGCCGAATATCATCGAAGAAAACGGAACCTGCACCGCCGGCCACAGGATTATTCCTGTTACCAAAGCCAAGAGTAATCGTATTTACGTTGGTAAGGTTTACGCCAAACGCCTGGAGGTCGATATTCCATTCGGTCCAGGAAGTTTTCTGCGTGGCGTCAGGATTATCATTGGTGACCACCGCGCTGCCGTTTAGAACAACATACATCGGCTCGGCGTCGTTGGCCGCATCGCCTCTGAACCAAATCGTCAATGTGTTGACACCGTTCACTGTCCAGTCGCGCGGGTAAGTCAATGTCATTGTAGCCTCGGATTTACCTACAGCGTTGTCGTAGGACATCGGCATTGATTGATTGCCACTGTGAACAATAGTCTGCTCGGCGAATGGAGGATTGGGGTAACCAACGATAGAGCCGTTGATAGCCGGGTTATCGAATCCGTCTAACCACGCATTAAATATCCTGTTGCTATTGGAGTCAGTGGGGTCGAGGTCATTGTAGGACTCAAAATCGTCCACGACAAGGAAGTTGGCCGTGGTAAAGCTCCAGAGGGGGCCTGTCCAGGGACTGTCGGGGTTGGTGTTATTGGCCTCATCGATACGCCAGTAGTAAGTAGTATTCCATTCAAGCTGTCCGGGTTCATAGCTCTCGGAGCCAAGGTTGCCGCTACCTTTAAGCTCAAGTGAACCTGCATCGGTACCGAAGTAAACTTCATGTGAAGCACCAAGTCCCGGTGTCCAGGTTAGAGTTGGTGTTTGCGTTACGTCCACAGCACCATTAACCGGGTCAAGTGCCGCAACAGCGCCTTGAGTAATAAAGCTCCAGACGTTGCCTTTATGTGTATCGATAAGATCAAACTCATCAACGCGCCAGTAGTAAGTTTTAGCCATTTTAAGTGTACCGGGAGTATAGTTCGTAGTTCCCTGAGCTTGACCATCGACTGCATTATTAACATCGTCAAAGTTGTCGCTGAAATATACGGTGTGGAGTTTCGCACCGAAGCCTGGCGTCCAGCTAAGCTCTATATCCGTGCTAACAGTCTCGGCATCGTCAGCCGGTACGGGCTCATAGGCGGTTTTGGGGGCAATTGCAAAGCTCCAAACTTTACCCTTCCAGGGACTGTTCGGCTCTGCGTCATTTACCTCATCAATTCGCCAGTAATAAGTTGTTCCCGGAACAAGACCATCGGGAAGAGGAAATCCGGGGAAACCAGCAACAATAAACGTCCCTTCCTGGTTACCCTG
This sequence comes from Planctomycetota bacterium, assembly GCA_013202635.1. Lineage (GTDB taxonomy): Bacteria > Planctomycetota > Phycisphaerae > Sedimentisphaerales > Anaerobacaceae > NIOZ-UU13. The sequence goes on along the minus strand of JABMRO010000339.1, from coordinate 1,098 downwards.
GAACGTACTTTCGGCGCCGTTATTAACATCGTCGAAATTGTCGCCGATATACACATCGTGTGAGACCGCAAAATCTCCCGGCGACCAGGAAATGTTCACCCAAGTTTCCAGAATTATGGAGCCATCCTTGGGGCTGGGCCTTGATGCTAAAGGAAGCGGCTCACCCCGCATGGCAGCCTGAATTTGATCAGCGTTAAGCGCGACATCATATAACCGCACTTCGTCGAGCATACCACCAAAAGCCTCGGTTCCCTCCGAAACCGGATTTCCATCATTTCCGATCCAGGCGAAGGGATGAATAACTCCCAAGCCAGTATAGGTACCATTTGCCACCTCTTCACCATTTATATAGACCACGTAGTTGCCATTGTCCCAAGTTAATGCGACGTGATACCAGACTTCGGTATCCAGGACTATGATGTTTGTTAGTCTTGCGTGGGAATCGCCGAGGCCCAGGTCTAATTCCGTATCGGCGTTGTCCATATAGAGTTGAATGCGATTGTTATAAGATGGTTGCGTCGTATGACCAAAGAAATATCGAGTCTGTCCTGGCTGCGGTTCCGAAAGGTATCCCCAGGCTGCAAATGTTCCCGTCGTTGCCGACATTCCAGTTGTGGGGAATTCCACATGAGCAGTTGACTCTCCGTCGAATAACAAGGCACCTCCCGCTTTACCGAAATCGGGCTGCCATTCCACATTTTCAGACAGCGTACCATCGTTGTCACCTCCAGCGCTGTCTGCCGCAATCGTACCCGACGATTCATCGAATCTCCAGTATCCGACGAGGTCTGCCTTGGCCGTGCCCGTCAGAGCCACACTCAAGACAAAAACAAAAGAAACCAGATAAATCAATTTTTTAGACATAATAGTCCTCCTGAAATAAAATTTCATAACTGTACTTTGGCAACGCACCAAAATCCCGGCCTTTCGGGATTGTTTTCAATATGTATTAAAAAACTCATCTTATAGAAATTACTAATTTACCACTTACGGAGTTACCTGCCTCGGGGCATAGAGACGAATATCATCGAAGAAAACGGAACCTGCACCGCCGGCCACAGGATTATTCCTGTTACCAAAGCCAAGAGTAATCGTATT
>JABMRO010000338.1 GCA_013202635.1 Planctomycetota bacterium | reverse complement strand
GTCTATAGCAGTAATTGGTGCTTCTCGGACACCCGGCAAGGTTGGTTATGAGATATTAACCAATCTGTTAGATGGTGGTTTTGCCGGACAAATCATACCGGTTAATCCTTCTGCTGACGAAATATTAGGACTGAGTTGCCTGCACGATTTGAATACTTATACAAGCACTATTGACTTAGCAGTTATCGCCGTACCGACAGCATCTGTTCTGGGGGCTGTAGAAAGTTCGATTAAAGCAGAGGCAAAAGCAATAGCGGTGATTACAGCAGGCTTTAGAGAGACCGGCCCGGCTGGAACTAAAATTCAATCCGAGATCACGCAGCTTTGTTCGCAGGCCGGTGTTCGTTTGTTAGGGCCCAATTGCCTGGGCCTGATTAATACCGAACACCGGATGAATGCTTCGTTTTCAAAACGTATGCCCAAGGCTGGTGGCATATCGGTCCTGTCTCAATCCGGAGCGGTTTGTACGGCAATGTTAGATTGGGCTTCGGCTCGCGGGCTCGGTTTGGCAAAGGTGGTTAGCATAGGCAACAAGGCTGACCTAAACGAGACCGACTTCTTAGCAGTATTTGCAGCCGATGAACAGACAAAAGTTATCGTTGGCTACCTTGAAAGCATTACATCCGGAGACAAGTTCATTAAGACAGCGCGATTAGCGGCTTCGACTAAACCATTAGTTCTGTTGAGAGCGGGGGTTACCAAGGCAGGAATGAAGGCGGCATCGGCACATACCGGCGGCCTGGCTGGGGATGATATTGCCTATGCGGCTGCATTTAAGCGGGCCGGTGTAATACGAGCAGAAACTTTTGACTCTCTTTTCGACTATGCTGCGGCGCTCTCTATGCAACCTTTGCCTAAAAGCAACCGTGTTGCAATCATCACTAATGCAGGCGGGCCGGCTGTTATGGCTGCTGATGCGATAGAGCAATCCGGGATGAAGGTAGCCACTCTGAATGGCTATAATGCCGGTAATCTCAGGAAGAAACTACCACCTGCAGCTATCATCAGCAATCCAATTGACGTTTTGGGCGATGCCGACCCGAAACGGTATGCCACTGCTGTTAGTGCCGCACTACAAGATGACTCTGTCGATGCAGTAATCGTGATTCTCACGCCACACGCAATGACAAAACCGGCCGAAACTGCTCGTGCTATTGCCGCAATCGGTTCTGATGACAAGCCGGTGCTTGCAGTTATTTTGGGCAGCGCTGATGCGATGCCTGAACGCAAGGAATTAGCAGATTGCAATCTTCCCGATTACCCCTCACCAGAACGGGCTGTGGCAGCACTAAGGGCTATGTACGAATACGGCGCCTGGCGCAAACACCCGACACGTGTTGTTACACGCTTTCCTGTTAACCGGCGAAGAGTCGAACGCATTATCTCACGACATTTAAAAACAAATCACATACAAATGGGCGAAGTTGAAACTAAAGAAATCCTGCGAGCTTACGACTTTAATGTCCCGGATGGCTATGTTGCCAATACACCCGAAGAGGCGGTGGAAATCGCCGAAAGAATTGGATTCCCTGTAGCTATGAAGATTGTTTCTCCTGATATTGTCCATAAGTCTGATGTGGGGGGTATCAAGCTTAATATATCCAGCCTCGACCAGGTGCGCGACACCTTTGACCTGCTAACGCTGCGGGTTAGCAGGCGGGCACCTGAAGCCAGATTGAACGGCGTTTACGTTGAGAAGATGTGCATCCGCGGGCTGGAAGTAATCCTCGGTATGACATCCGACTCGCAGTTTGGACCTATGCTTATGTTCGGACTGGGCGGCACTTTTGTAGATGTGCTCAAGGATGTCTCGTGTTACCTGGCCCCTATCACTGCCGATGAGGCGATGGAAATGTTGATGGAGACCCGGTCATATGCCTTACTTAAAGGCGCCCGCGGCCAGGCCAACGTGGATTTGTCCGAAATCACAGGCGGTCTGCAAAGAATAAGTCAACTGGCTACCGACTTTCCGCAGATTAAAGAACTGAATATAAATCCATTCTTTGTCGGAAGTGTCGGCACTAAAGCGATAGTAGTAGATGCGCGGATATCCCTCCGTCGGGGCCCCAAAACACAAGAAGAAGCATTTGGTGACTCTACTGAATCCGGGTAGCAAGTAAATGGCCGAACCGAATCCTGACTACAACAAAGAAACGTCCACAAGCTGGCAGGTAAATTACAGTAACATGATTGCATCCCCTGAGGAGGCAATTGCCCACATACGTCCCGGACAAAGGGTGTTTATTGGAACTGGTTGCGCTCAACCTCAGGAATTGATTCAAGCCTTAATCAATCGCGCTGCCGAATTAGAGGATATTGACATTATACACTTGCTAACCCTTAGTGAGCCCTCTTACAGACATAAAGAATTGGCCAAACATTTTCATATCAACAGCTTTTTCATATGGGGTACTATTAATGAAGCGCAGGAATTAGGGGACTACACGCCGATATTTTTCTCCGATATTCCACGCATGTTCCGCTCAGGGGAGCTGCCTGTTGATATCGCTTTGATACAGGTTACCCCGCCCAATGAAAAGGGAATGTGCTCTCTGGGGATTTCTGTTGATATCACCAAGAGCGCCGCTGAGAATGCAGGCTTTGTCATCGCCCAGGTAAACCCAAATATGCCCTGGACAATGGGAGACAACCTGCTGTATGTCCACGATATCGACATCCTCGTGCCGAGTGAGAGTCCCATTCTCGAAGTAACATTGCCGGAACCCACAGAGAAATCCCGGCGCATCGCCGAGTACGTCGCAGCCCTGATTCCGGACGGTTCCACCGTGGAGTTAGGAATCAGACGCATTCCACTGGCAGTGGCTGAGTTTCTAAAAAACAAACGCGATCTCGGGATTCATACCGAAATATTCTCCGACGCTATCATTGAGCTGGTTAAGTCCGGAGTGATAACAGGAGCAAGAAAAAATATTGACCGCGGCAAGATAGTTGCAAGTTTATGCATGGGCACGCGCAAGCTTTATGATTATATTGACGGCAATCCTGCTTTTTCTTTCCGGCCCGCGGAATATGTCAGTGACCCGTTCCTGATACGCCTGCAGCATAACATGGTCGCCATCAGTGTTGCACAAGAGGTGGATTTAACAGGACAGGTCTGTGCCCATTCACTGGAAGCCGGATTCTCCGGCCTGGGCAGTCATATGGACTTTACTCACGGGACTTCCAGGGCATCCGGAGGCAAATCAATCGTTGTGTTGGAGTCCACTCGGAACCACGGTGGTATCTCACGGATTGTTGCCCACCTCAGTCACCACGCCGGTGTCGCTGCTACATGCTGCGAGGTCCATTACGTAGTTACTGAATACGGTGTTGCCTATCTTTACGGTAAAAGTCTGCGGCAGCGTGCCTTGGCGCTTATCAGTATCGCCCATCCGAAATTTCGAGCCGAATTACTCAAAGAAGCAATCAATGATACTTACGTTAGTGCTGATTTGGCGGCTTTCGAAGGAAAAGTACTCGTCAGCCCTCAGAAATTGAAAACTTTGATGGTGCTGGAAGATGGAACACAGATAAACTTTCGTCCCATGCACCCGACAGATGAAAAGCACATGCGTGACCTCTTCCATTCGCTTTCCGAACAGACCATACACTATCGTTTTATGTCGAACATAACCCGGATACCCCAAAAGCAGGTACTGAACTTCCTGTATACCGATTATAGAAACGATATGGCAATTGTGGGCGCTGTACCTGAGGCACACGGCGAAGAAATTATCGCCATCGGCCGTTACTATCTGAATCCACGAACCAATACAGCCGAGGTGGCCTTCATCGTTCGTGACCAGTGGCAGAACCGCGGCATTGGAACTTTTTTACTTAATTACCTCGTTACCATCGCCAAACGCAACGGTATCGCCGGTTTCACTGCTGAGGTTCTGGTAGATAACAAGTCTATGATTACGGTGCTACATAAAAGCAACTGTAAGATTAGCAGCCAATTGGAAGACCGCGTTTACAGCTTCAAGTTGGATTTTGAGTAGTGCCCCCCTGCCCTTCTCACGCTTCCAGTCTAAGCCTCTGGATAAGGTAAGATAACCCGTAAATAGCTATCCCAATAAAGTACATATAATATCTAAAGCTGTAATCAAGATTGAAAATCTTCGTTACAACAGCGGGCCAAAATAATATAAGTGAAGCGATAAGAAACAAGGGAATCTCATACCATTTATTCTTTGTTATGAACCAGCCCTGCACTGCATTTGTAAAAGCAAACGCTCCGAATATCGCCATCACAAAAATCAGCAGTGCCTGAGGCCAATTATTGATTTGGTGGAACTCGAGGTCGGGCCCGAGTCGAAGGAGGACAAGTTCGGCGTTGAAGACGAACATAAACGGAATAACGGCGGTCCTTAAATCATATATGAAACCCTGTATCCCCGTTGCTATGGGGTCGGATTTTGCAATAGCCGCAGCAGCATAGGCAGCGAGTCCTACCGGTGGGGTATCAT
>JABMRO010000337.1 GCA_013202635.1 Planctomycetota bacterium | reverse complement strand
GTGCCCTCAGTTTTTTTTAAGAATCTGAAAAATTTTCTACAAAAATTACTTGCCGTGTAGAAGTCTTTGTTGTATAGTGATTTGTGGCGTTTTATTGTTTGCAGAGACGCTTGATGATTTGGTTGATAGCCCAAAGCGATGATTTTTTATAAAGCGGCTTTTTTAATATAAGCGAAATCCAGTTTCCTAATTGCTCTTTCCTGAAAATGAGGTAGTTTATGGCAACAATTACAAAGAAAGAACTTATCGATCGGATTGCGGAACGTACACAAGCAAAAAGAGTGACAGTCAAGTCTGTTATTCAGGCTTTTCTCGACGAGATTACAAGGGAGCTGAGTGAGAATAACCGTCTGGAATTCCGAGACTTTGGCGTCTTTGAGACAAAAACAAGAGCCGCCAGAGTCGCCCAGAATCCCAAAACTCTTGAGCGTGTTGAGGTCCCTGCAAAACGAACAGTTAAGTTTAAAATGGGTCGGCTGATGAGACAAAATCTCTGTACTTCCTCTACTATGGAATCCGCCGATGCCAAATAATTATTTCGAATAAGAAGCCGCCATCCACAAAAAACGATGTTGCTTCCAACTTAAACTCTGTCACCCGCAGCGGTTTGTGTGGCGAGCAATAAAATAGTTTGTTTTGCAAGGCTTTTCATAAGGAGCGTTATATGTCTGACGGGAAAATCGACGGAAAAGTTAAGTGGTTCAACCCCAGAAAGGGATACGGATTTATTGCTACCCCTGATGGCCGCGATATCTTCGTCCACTACTCATGTATTTCAGGTGATGGATATAAAACTCTGACTGAGGGAGATTCCGTCACTTTCGATATCATCGAAGGCGACAAGGGTCTTAGGGCTGAAAATGTCATTACCTCATCAGCCCCAGCAACCGACGCGGAGTCTTAAAGGTTGTTTTTTTATTTTGGGTCTGAGGGCACGATATAAACAAATCTTGTTTTTTCATCCCTTATTGCCTGATTAAATTGAAAAGTAGCAACACTGGCAAGTTGTTTTGCATTGCTTGATGCGTAGCTCAAATGGCCAAAGAGTCATCAATCCTACCATCAAAACATACAACACAAAAAAATACGAGATACGAATTATGAATGCCGCCGAATATCAATCCGGCCTTGGCTGTAATGTTCTTGTCCTGAACAAGCATTATATGGCTATCCGAATTGTCGGTGCAAAGCGGGCATTCTCATTATTATTCCGCGACCTTGCCGAAGTCGTGTCGCTCGAAGAAGGAAAATATTCCAACTATGACTTCCCGAGCTGGTGCGAGGTAAGCCAGTTCAAACGTAATTTCGAACCTGATGGACACGACTGGGTCTCCACGATAAATTTCCATATCGCCGTACCGCGAATCATTCGCCTGTTATTTTATGACCGTCTGCCGCGAAACGAAGTAAAATTCAACCGTAGAAACATCTTCGCCCGTGACAAAAATAAATGTCAGTACTGCGGCCACCGCTTCCCCACCAGCGAATTATCCCTTGACCATATCATCCCGCGAAGTATGGGCGGCAAAGCAACCTGGGAGAATATAGTCTGCGCCTGCGCCGAGTGCAACGTCAAAAAAGGAGGGCGAACTCCTAAAACCGCACGGATGAAGCTTATTAAAAAGCCCGTCAAACCCAGGCACAACCCCCTTGTCCACATCCACCTGAACCACCACCGTTACCGAAGCTGGAAACAATTCCTCGACCACGCATACTGGTCCGTAGAACTAAGATAACCTATTTAAATACATGGTGGAGCTTGGCCCACCAATTCCCAATTCTAAATTCCCTATCGCCCGCACTGAGATTGGTCGAAGTGTCTGTTACCAGCGCAACCGGGGTCGAAGTCGTAAATCCGCCGTCTTCTCTGGCAAAATCAATTATCATTAAAAAAGAGGCCTATACCGAATCGATATAGGCCCGGAATTAACGCGAATCTGCCATAAACAACCTCACCCCCATATCTTGCTTCGCAACCCGAAGGATGCCTTACGGCAGAAGCAATGGGAGCCGTCCAAATCCTGTCCTAAGGCGCCGGTGGTGCATACAGGCGAATATCATCGAAGAACATCATACCCGAACCGCCGGTTTGCGGATTGCTCCTGTTACCAAGACCAAGAGTAATCGTATT
>JABMRO010000336.1 GCA_013202635.1 Planctomycetota bacterium | reverse complement strand
TTTTCATTTACAGAGTGAGGCGGGGAGGTGGGATCCGAATATGGAGGTATGGCGATTGGATGATGTAACGAGTCTGTGTATTGATGCGGGGGATCTGTCGAGCGAGTGGGCCGGTGAGTTGTGGCCGAATGGTGGGAGGGTGAATATGGGGGCATACGGGGGGACGGCTGAGGCGAGCAAGTCAAGTTCTGCGTGGTGGTTCGCTACGACCGAAGGGCCGCTTGCAGCCGAGGGGCTTGGTGTCATACTGCCTCATGAACATATCTTTACCGACCTTAGAGGGCCGGTGACGAGAGGGTACGGACAGGCGGATGCGGCGGATGTTGTGCGTGTGATGGCGCCGCTGCTGGAGGAGGCGAAGGACAAGGGAGTGGGAGTGCTATTCGAGTGCAGCAGTATCGGCGTGGGGAGGAATGTATCTATTCTTTCCGAGGTGTCTGTGGCATCGGGATTGCCGGTGGTGGTACCGACGGGCGTTTATGGGCGAGCGAATTTTGCACCACAGGAACATAGGGACATGAGCGAGGATGAATTGACGGAGCTTTTTATTAGCGAGATTCGTGAGGGGATTGAAGGAACCGGTATTAAGGCCGGCTTTATAAAGATAGCTACCGGCAACAGCACTATGACGGCGCTGGAGGAAAAGATTCTTCGAGCGGCCGGACGCGCAGCACATGAGACGGGAGCGGCGATTGCCAGTCATACGACTGTGAGCAGTAATGCTATGAAACAAGTTGATATCCTGGAATCCATCAGTCCGGAGATACGGTTTATCTGGGTGCATGCACAGAGTGTGAACAACCTAAGTCTTTACAGGCAATTAGCGGAACGTGGCGTCTTTATTGAGTTTGATTCGTTGGGATGGAATCCGGGGCAGGACTCGACTTTCATAACGGCCATCAAGGAGCTGCTGGCAGTGGGTTATGGAGAGAGGATTTTGCTTTCACATGATGCTGGATGGTATCAGCCGGGGGATAGAAACGGCGGGTCGCAAATGCCTTATACATATCTTATAGAGACTTTCATACCTAAGCTCAGGGACAGCGGCGTTGACGATGAGGCGATTCGGATGATTACCGAGATTAATCCGATTCGCGCCTTTGGTTTCAATCAGGATGTAAAGCTATAGGGTTCAAGCAATCGCTTGTGTGCCTTGAAGTGGTACTGGCATTGGTCGGCTGGTGTTCCGAGCACTTCTATCTTATCGAAATCCCCCTGACCCATTCCCGCTTCTGCAAAGGCTTTGAGATACATAATCTGGGTCGGGTCGAAGCCCATCAGCTTTGTCGCGAGGGTGTCCATTGCAAGCGGGTCGAGGCTTGCCAGGGCGAGCCTTGCATCGACGGGGGTTCCGCTGGCCGGGCCGTTTCCTTCCATAGCAACAAAGCCGTCAATGACGCCGAGGCCGGGATAAATCTCCTGGGCGAGGTGGAACATGTTGTAGTGCAGGAGGGCCTCGCGGGAGAAATTGTAGTCAGAGTGGGTAAGACGCTTGTCGTTTGTCTTGTAGTCGTTAAGGGGTGCGCCGAGCAAAATATTTTTCAGTGATAAGGTTGTAACAACGCGGTCGTGGGTCTTCATTTTGGCCGCTGATATTATGTATAAATCGGGATCCAGGAACGTCGAGATAATGCGGATAGGTGTCGGGCAGTGACCTTTGCCGAAAACGTAACGGTATTTCCAGGGCTGGTGGTTGAGATCAAGGAGCTTGACTTTATATTCCTTTTCCAGCGGCATATAGCCATAGTTTTTATATCCATCGAATGTGCCTTCGCGTGAGATAGTGGATTCGCCAACAATAATCTGATGTTTGAAGTGTGGTTTCAGGAAATCGAGGATTCCTTTGATTGCATCGACGTGAGTGGCGGCGAGCTGGCGAGATGTGATTACGAAGTTCGGCTTTATGAGAATTTTCTTTTTATCGCCTATAGAAGCGAGGACCTCGTCTTCGATATTCTTCAGCGCCTGATATACGATGTCCCTGCGGTCATTGCCTTTTATCAGGGCGACTTTAGCGGGGCCTGCGGTGGTGAATATGCCGTTCTTTTTGACCCATGGGCTTCCCGGGGCGGCATGGCTGAGGGCAGGTCCGAAGTGTTTTCCACCGAGGGCAAGGCTGGCAGCCCCTAATCCAAAACCTTTTAAGATGTCACGGCGATTGAGATGTTTTTCGTTGTTTGCCATAAGAAAGACCTTTCCAGATTTATGATTGCAAATCCTCGTTAATCAGCAAAACGTATTGGACGGGGGCAGTTGTCGATGAACTTAAGTGCTTCATTATTAAAAATTTCGCCGGTCATTTCGCCCAGGCAGGTCCGGGTGATATAGTCGTATCTTTCGAAGCTGTCCCAATCCTCCTTTGTTAGGATATAGCCGAAGGCGTCGTTGGTAAGGCCGAAGAGGAAGTTGTGGCTGCCGTGCATCTTTCGTTTGAGATAGTAGCCGATGTTGGGCAGGGCTTCGCCGGGGATGGTAAGGATTTGTGCATTGGCGATGTTGATGACGTTTACTTGTGTGGAGATATTATGGCTGTCCAACAATTCAAAGCCCAATGGGGATGCCTGGACAACAGCACGGAGCAGTTCCGAATCTACCGGGAACTCGATTTTTGTATTTGCACAATATAAATGAGGATTGGAAAGGATGCGGGCGTCAGAGACTATACGGAGAGATTCATCGGCGAGGAGGCGGCCGATGCGGAGGCACTCGTCCCATGTACGGAGGTCTTTACCGTCGGGTCCGCGGCAGTCGGCGGTTACCATTCCTCCCAGCGCGCCGTTGATAAAAATTCCGGTGCCGCCGCCGCGTGATTTGATTCGGTCGTAAAGGGGGCCGACGAAGTCGGGGGAAAGGATTCCCTGGTCGGAGCCTATTACTTCGGGGTGACAGGCGTAATTGACGAGAGTAATGAATGGTTCGCCTTTGTTGTCGAGGGCCTGAATCACATCGCAGCGCGGGTCGTATAACTTCTCGGCATAATAGTTGTAGGCGATTTTTCCTCTGGCGTTACCGGTAGCAATTTTGATTCTTGCGGGCTGGAGCTTTTCGATTGCCTCGTTAATTGCGTCGGCCAGTTTAGTGCATACTTGATTTACGTACTCAAGGTCGATACCTGATTTGCCGGTTCTGTCGGGGAAGCCGTAACAGTCCGGGGCGCTATGGGTGTGGGTGGCTCCGATGAGGATATTCTGCGGCGGGATGGATGGGACCCTGGCACGAACTTTGTCGCAGAGGACGCCGGGGAAGCCGAGGAAGTCAGTGCTGCAAATTGCCACGCGGGTTCCGCTGTTTTCGAGCACCATGGCGCGGACGCTGAGCCTGCCGAATGTCCGGGTTGTGGGTTTCGAAGGTCCGACGCCGCCCGAGACGGGCAGAAGCGGGTCGGGGGTGACATCGCGGACGGCAATGGCGGCGCGGAACTTTGCGCAGGCAGTCGTTGAATGCACTAAACAGACGGATACTATAATTAACACCATAAATACCGGCACAAAACTATGCTGTTTTCTGTTCACTTGTATCTCCTTTTACTTGCGTTGCTAAAGATTTATAAGAATTATGTCCTCATTTATGTTAATACGGCACGGGCTACACGAAGTACATTGCCGCCGAGAATCTTCTGAATGTCCGAGTCGGAAAGTCCGAGCTGGACAAGACCGACGGTAAACAGCGGCCAATTTGTCCAGGCCATACTAAGCCGACTTTCCCGCGGTCCCGATGTGAGTGAACCTTCCGGCCAAAGGCTTTCCCATGCTTTTCTGGTCTTCCTCCGGTTCGGGATTTTTTTATACTCCTTGTCCGCATTTCGTGAGGAATAGGCGACATCCGTACCGATAGCGACGTGGTCGGCACCGAAGGTCTTCACCGCATATTTGATATGCTCCATCATTGCGGCGATGTCACCTTTTCCGCCGAGAAAGCTCGGGATACAACAAATGCCAATCAAGCCTCCTTTATCGACAATGGCGCGGATAACATTGTCCGGCTTACTTCGAATATGTTCGTGCAGTGCGGCACAGGTGGTATGGCTGGCGACTATCGGTCGATTAGAAACTTCGGCGGCTTCGAGGCTGGTTTGCCATCCGCAGTGCGCCACGTCAACAATCAGGCCAATGCGATTCATTTCTGCAACGACTGCACGCCCAAAATCGCTCAATCCTCCATCGGACGGCTCTCCACAGCCATCACCAATTACGTTACGTCGATTATAGGTCAGGTGCATCATGCGGACACCCAACTGGAAAAAGACCCGGATGAATCTTAATTCTTCTTCGACCGATATCCAGTCCTGAGGTATAGGCACACCGTTTCCGCTGAAATAAAGACAGTGTTTATTCTGTTTTTTGGCAGCAACAATATCATCAGGTGTAGCCGCCTTGTAAACAAAGTTGCTCATCATGTCCGTGACGTAAGTAAATCTTGCCAGGCGTTTCAGCAGCCAACTTATAGCCATTCCTTCCTCCCCGGCGTTTTGAAGGATGCACGTAACGCCGGCCGCCTGCCATGCGTCCATATATTCCCGACGCTCAGCGGCATCGGTGACGCATCGGGTCATCGTCATATCTTCTCTCATATCTTTAAGCTCGATTTCCGAGGCTCCATCCTCGATAGCCGCTTTTATCTTGTCGCCATCGAGGGCCGCACGGGGGGAAAAGCCGTAAGATTCGACAACAACCGAATTCGCATGAAGCTCCAGACCGTGCTCCAGGTCTTTGTTGCTTGGTTTGAGAATGTTCAAAGCTGCCTGGCGGGCCCTTTGAATCTGCTGGTTGGCCTCAATCCTCTTTTTTCTTTCCGGATCATCTTCATGTGAGATTGCAGGTGCTAAAAGGTTTGAGCCTGCCCGACTTTCCATTCCTGCGGCTATAGATATTCCCGCTGAGGCCGTTAAGAATTGCCGGCGATTCATTATTTCGGCTGGCATAATTAAATCTCCTCTCATTTTTGAGATTTGCCCTCTACTTCGAAACCAAAGTTCAGAATTCTATTAGAATTAAGATTGCTGCTATTTATTAATTTTCTGTGTTACTGGTTTTTATTTTAACTTTTGCGAGATAGATGCTGGTTTTTCCCTCGTGGCCGGAGTAGTAGCTGACGTAGAGCATATCGTTATGCCAGAGAAGGCCGGGATAACTTGTGTCGCCGCCGCTGGGGAGTTTGGCTAGTTTGGTCATAGTGCCGTTTTTGACGTCAATGTATGTCAGGGCGGTATGTGAGCCGCCCTGGTGCATTCGTCCTGCGGCAAGCCAGTGTCCGCCTGGGATTTTTATGAGATTAGGGCCGCCGAAGCCGTTGAAATCCGGGCCGAGGTCTTTGAATTGCCACTGCTTATAATTTGGCTTGCTTATACCCAGCAAGGCGGTGCTTGGATCTGTTCCGTGACGGTCGCGGCGGACGATGGCATAACAAGTGCCGTCGGAATCAAAACGCAATGTCACTTCATTCGGGTAGCCCTGCTCGAAAAGTTTTGGTACATGCTGCTGATAGTTAATCCCATCGGTGCTGGTGAGCAGTTCAAGATAGGGCTGACCTTTTCCGGCGGTATAGGAGACGCCGTAAGCCTTTCCTTTGTGCCAGGTGACGCACCACAGCCAGCGTCCGGGCTTTAGGACGATTTGGGGTGTGGTCCATTGTTTGCCATCGTGTGAAAAACTGACGAATGTGCCGGTTGGGGCGGATTGATTGTCTTTTTTGCGAGGGGCGACACCGCCAAGCAGCATTAATCGGTTGTCGGGCGTTATGGACAGGTGCGCATCGCGGAGGTCAAAGCCTTTTAGAGCAATAAGGGCCGCCGAGTGCCAATAATTTGTATCCTTCGATTCGAGTATGCGGATTTTGCCGTCTGTTGAGACGTGTCCCCTGCCCTCACGGAATGCGCAGTAAAACTTATCTTTCCAGCGGACAAGGTCGGTAAATGCGCTATGGGGGGCCTTGTCCCAAATCTTTTTGACCTCGACCACTTCTACCGTTAGCGGAACGGCGGCGAAACTTAACGAGGTGCAAAATAACAATACTAAAGTTGGAACATATAGTTTTTTTGTCATTTGAATCACTTCACTTTTCCGGCCTTGATGAGGCACTGGGAAAATAGTTAGCAGCTATATTTTAATTAGTAATGAAGAACCTTTATATTACTTTACGCCTTTGACACGCATCTGAAGCGAGTAGAACGAGGTTTGGGCGGTTATAAAGAGCGTATGTCTGTCAGCGCCGCCGAAGCATACGTTTGCGGTCCAGCCTGCGTCGATGTCGATGTGTTCGATTTTTTCGCCGGATGAATTGAAGACCGTAACCCCCCTGCCGGTAAGATAAACGTTGCCCTCGTTGTCAATGGTCATGCCGTCGGAGCCCATCGAGCAGAAAAGTTTTTTGTTCGAGAGTTTGCCATTTTTATCTATGTTATATACATAAGTTTTTCTGTCGCCGAGGTCGGCTACGTAAAGCAGTTTGCCGTCGGGTGAGCCGATTATGCCGTTGGGGGTGACGAGGTCCTCGGTTACGCGCACGAGTCTTTTACGATTCGGTCTGAGGTAATAAACATGCTTGCCGTCCTGCTCCATAGGGCCTCTGTTCCAGTAAGGTCTTTTGTATAAAGGGTCGGTGAAATATATTCCGCCTTTGGGGCCCTCCCAGAGGTCGTTCGGGCCGTTGAGCTTTTTGCCTTTATAGTCCTTTACCAGCACTTTTACGTTGCCCTGCATATCAATCGACCACAACTCGTTATCAAGGTCGGCACAGGCCAATAGATTACCATTTTTATCGAAGTAAAGTCCGTTTGCCCTTCCTGGGCTGTCGTGGAATATCGACAGCTCGCCGTCTGTGGACCACTTGTGGATTCGGTTGTTAGGCTGGTCGGTGAAGAATACATTTCCGTGGGCGTCAACGGCGGGGCCTTCGGTAAACTTAAAGCCGTCCGCGAGTTTTTTTACCTTTGCTCCGGGGGTGATGATACCGGCTTGTGCGAAGTCTTCATGAGTTAATGTTATCAGCTCGATGCCTTTTCCTGTCCCTAAATTACGGGAATATTTTCTGTCCTTCGGATTATTCCAGTGTTCGTGTACGCCGAGGCTTTGTAATCTTTTGACATTTCGGGAATGGTCGGGGTCGTAGAATGTTCCCGAAGGCGGGTTATTCGCCAGTGCGGCTTCGTGAAGATAGTCGTCTGAGCCGGGCATTCGTGCATATTTTTCAATATTAACCTGAAGGATGTCCAGGCCGACAGAATCAATGGCCACGGGGTCCTGCGAAGCGAGCAGGCAGGAGGCCCAATCGTTATTGAAAGGATCAGCCTGGAATTTTCGTGGTACACGTTCGACGTAGTGCAAGCCGGCATAGAGACCATCGAGCAGATATAAAACGGTTTTTCCGCCGATATGGGCGTGGCCCATCAAATCCACCAGGTTTCTATACTGAGCGGTTTCTTTTAAGGAAACACTTTTGTGCATATCGAAGTACCCTCTTTCGACGGGCGTGCGAATCAATGAGCCGTAATGGTTTTTGGCACAGAGAGTGACGCCTGCAAGCGGATGGGCCTTGAGGTTGGCGAGGTTGATAAGATACTCGGCCTGTTCAAATGATTTTGGTATATAGTCCTGCTTAAAGCCCTGTGGTTTGCTGCTCCAGTAAAAAGGTGTGGATGAGAACTCTTCTTTGACTCTGCCGGATTTTCCGTTACAGTCCAGATAGCAGACGTCTGGGAACTCGTTGTGCAGCATGTCATAGTACTCTTTGGCAAAATAAGTCAGACTGTCACCTATAGTGATATCGGCCTGTCTGACACCGGCGGCCTGAGTTAGCTGCCTTAGCAGCGCGGCGATTATCTGGGGCGAGGTATTCATATAATCTACCCAGTCCTCGAGGCCGTAGGTGTCCCGATTAATGGCCTTTATGGTACGAATAAAGCCGACAAAGTTGACTTTAATTGTAATCTTCTCGCCCGGTTTGTATCCGACATCGCCTTTGTTGCGAGTCTTGTTATTGTAGCGGAATATCGCATCCCAGGCGGCGGCATCGGTGTCTTTGCCTGCGAGCCTGCGGATAGTCTGTGACATCATTTTATCACAAATCTGTTGATTCGTATGCTCCGGCTTCCACCAGTGCCCGTTTCCGGGGCCTTCCCAGTCGGTCGCATCGGGATCATGTGCCCAGACGACGCGTCCGGGATAAATGCCTTTTGCGACTCCTATCGGGGCATTCGCAGTGTGAAGCTCGGCCATGACCAACTTTTCGCCTGTAGCACTGAGAGCGAACAGCACCGCCCCGATGCTTACACTTATGCATACCAGAGCTACGAGATAACGCCTTTGTGCGAGATTGATTTTGGCTTTTCTAAACGCCATTGTTGATGCAAAAAGGGCTGCGAGCCAGGCCACGAAACCAGAGGCCAACGGAAAGGCCATCCGCTGGCACGGATACGTCGCCCGTGAGGGTTTCGGTATAACTCGTATTAAAAACCAAATCAGTGATACCAGGCCGGCTATTGGAAATATCCACATCAACCAGCGATATTTCGTTTTGCTCTTTAAGGATTTACCTGTTTTGGGACACAAGTGGACACGTTTTCTTTTTGGGGATTGCATTTGTTTGCCTCCTAATACTTAGCTGTGCTTTTTTATCTCCAACCGAGCAGATTAATCAAGACAGAGAAAGAAATCTGAACTCAACGAAAGGCAGATTCCTATCTTAATAAGTTGAAGTAAATATAATCTAATTCGCTGAAGATTACAAGCATTCTTTGTCAGGGCAAATTGTAAAACTCAAAAATCAGCAGCAAATATTTCATTAAGAAAAAGGGCTTATACCGAATTGAATCAGTATAAGCCCCAAATATACAAATCTACTGTGCAGTTTTACATATCAGCCAATAGCTGCTTACTGTGCCGGCGCATACAGACGAATATCGTCAAAGTACATCATTCCCGAACCGCCAGCCACCGGATTGCTCCTGTTACCAAGACCAAGAGTAATCGTATT
>JABMRO010000024.1 GCA_013202635.1 Planctomycetota bacterium | reverse complement strand
TTTGTTTGCTTAAATATTAATTTAAACTTATTGCCACTTTTGAATTTTCCATTTGTTGTGTACGAAATAAATAATCCCTCTGTGTCTGTTGTTTTTGTTATATTTCTCTTCATGAGGGTTGTTTTTGTGAACGTCCTTGATTCCCTGGGGGTAAATCGAAGACTTGCCGAATCCCCCAAACAACACAAAATAATGATAAGTGATTATACCATTCTTAGTGGGGATTTGCAAGAAAAAAACCGGCAAAGAGTAAAATATTCAGGGAATATCTACCCTCTGTCAGGATAAGATATAAGACCGATAATTGCTCGTTCTATGGACTGGCGGGAGTTACCGATCCGGCTCCATCTGTATTGTTAGCAATTACTCCGGCAGTTCCCCCTGCAACGGCAGCAGCAGTCCCGACGCCCACACCCAAAAATGCCGGCGCAGCCGCTATATTCAGAGCACCAACGGCAGGAACACCGGTTCCCAGCGAGCCAGTTACAGTACCTAAGTCAGCAACTGCTAACCCGCCAACCGGGTCTAATGTGCCCCTACTTTGCATCGCAACTGTGCGGGCTACGGGTATCCAAACTGTAACGACAGGATTTGATGCACCTTCACAGGCTGTTGCCGCACATATACCGGCCACCTGGGAGGCGTTTAAGCCCTCAGACAAGGCCCACTGGGGCAAAGGCGACTCTTTAACAACCTTAAAACTTTTCCTGGCCAGTCCTAATTTTCTCACAAGCGTCTCAAATTTTTTGCCCAGACCACTCAGGTCGAGAGACACACCCGCAGCGTCAGTCATATATGTTGCGACTTCGTGCCGGAGCTTTTCCCAGGAACCATTTATATTTGTTCTTGCCTCGAAAACGGATATACTCAGGTAAATATCCTCAATTTCCGGGTCGAAAAGGTAAATAGCGCCAATTCTGGATCTAATAGACCCAATGCCCGTCTTTTTCTTGGCGGCCCTAACATCAAAACGCTCTGATAAAGCCCTCACTGCTACCATTTCGCCTAATACTTCTGTTTCCACTTGTATCGCTGTCAGGGTGAATTTCAGCTTGTCAGGAAGCGATTTATCAAGGGACGGGAAATTGAAAGATTGCTTCCATGTTTTCCCAATATTTTCCTTTGTTACTTTCTTGAGAGACTTAACACATTGATTGTTTACCATTTCAAGAAGTGCTAAATCCTTGTTGTCCACCGATAAATGTTTGGTCTTTCTATCAACAACAAATGAAAGTTCTCCGGAAGAAGGCTGTTGACCAACATCCAGACTGCCTCCAGCCGCTTCTTCCAGCATATCTGTTCGCACCAAGTCAAAATCATTTGTGGAAAGAAAGTACCGCACTTTATCATCATCCAAAAGCTGTTTCTTTACCGTAAACAGCGCTTCGACCTGATTCCTGAACTGACCTTTGCCGGAATACTCTACGGTTGAGAGCATTTTAAAGTGCTGGGTGCTTTCATTTTCCGCTGCCAAGCTAACTTTACCAAGTGATAGCAACAACACCGCGCTTAGCACCATCATCAAATAAAAATTCCGCTCGATCCAAAAACATTTTGTCTTACTCTTATTTCTAAAATTCATACCTGCACCCTTTCAATATATTATATTTCATTTTCTCATATCACTACCTTAATCACCCGAAAACATTGCTTTCCGGGCGAAAAAACTTTTGAATTGATGGCCTGTTCCAGTTGCATAGATACTCACTCTTAACTAAGTTTATTTCTTTGTAACAAGAATTGAGTATATTGTCAACATTTTTCTGCTTTTTTTGCAAAAAAAAAGGCCGTTTTTCCTTCACAACAACCGCAATCAATTTACCACAAAAGCCTTATTTTAGGGTTAAAAATGCCCTTTGAGTGCACTGCTCCGAGTCTATTGGAGGTCATCTGAGTATCTGTTCGACATCAATCCACTCTTCAATCTTGATTAGGTTTTGTCCGATAAAGGGGTTTATTTCCCAGATTGCCATTTTTTTGTCGAACATTTCCAACTTTTAGTTACACAGGGGGGCGAGGTAATGCCCTTACCCGCCTATTCTTATCGATAAAGCATTTCAGTATTAAGCGTTTTTTACAATCTGGCCACAAATCAGGTACTTCCGCATATTAACTCGAAGTGAAAATTTGACGAATCAAACAGAGGTACGAATAGCGTCAACTGCTGCCTGACAAAGCGATTAGGCCTTCGGGTCATAAAATCCACAGGAACAGTAATGTTGAAACGTTGAATTCGTCCATAGCCGTTTGGGCTCGTTTTACGAGGAGGAGGTTACCAATGCAACACATTCGGGTGATAGACTGCGCTCATTATACAATCAACGTAATGTTATGTCTTGCCATATTATGCACTGGATGTACTTCGCTGACAAATGTGAAACAGGACATTGATTCAAAAAGCCTAAATTTCTGGAAGCCACATTTGCTGTACCTGCAGAGCGCGGTTTGCGAGAGCCTCTATGTGGAGATAGATGCCGTGGAAGGCAGTGAACCAAACGAAGAGACCATTGAGACTCTGCGCCAGCGTCTGCTACAGTACTGTGACAAACCCGGCAAAGTTCAAATCGTTTGTAATGCGTCGATTCCTCTACGGCACGCCCGAGCCACAAGACCTGAGATATTGGCTCTTCGGTATATGGATGGGCCGGACCATTCGAAAGACAGTGGCCATACCGCCTATTTGTATGTGCTCTTTTACGACAGTTCACAACTATCAGGGCAGAGGTATCGCCAAGCGGTAAACCCCCATGCCAAATTGATTCCGTATCCAGCAGCGATTTACATGGATACCAGATACATCAAAACACATCATCTAACTAAATATGAGGGGCAGTTATTGCTTCATGAGGTTGGTCATATTCTCGGCCTCACCTGGAGTCAAGAGCGAAAGGGTGATTGGTATTGCCATTGCCGGGACAAATCGTGTCTAATGTATGAAAGTTATAAAGTAAATACATTACCATTCCAGAAGCATCAGGAAAAAGATTTCTGCGAGTTATGCAAAGGTGACCTCGTGGCGGCCAGAGCTGACGAAGCAGACCCAAGATTGAAGTTTATGGGACCGGTGATGGTAAGGTCCGAGAAGGATTACCATGTTCTCTCTTTACCAGCCTTTGTTAAGCTACACTTTGGACCATTGAACTCGATCGACTGGGAGGATATACTGGAGGAAGCACGAAATGAAGTGCCCAGATTGGCAGCTCAACCGGACACAGTAGCAGTTTTGATGGGTTCCGTGGTAGGGGCAAGTTCCGACGAGCTGGCATCGTTACATTATGCAATAGAGAACGCAAAAAATGACCCTTGCCCCACAGTTCGTCTTGGGATAAACGCGATAAAACAGCAGCCTATGAAGCAATTAGGCCGCATTGCAGACAGTGAAAAAATGGTCTCGAAATGGTGGCAACGCCAGTAACTCCAATGACCTGAGAGTAGTATTATCTGCAGTGCTAATGTCGTTTATGTGGATGAAAGTAGAAGGCAAGGAAAAAAGGAGTATGATTTATGAGGAAAAGAAGTGAGGTATCAATATTCGAGCGTCAAGCTATTGTCCCTTAATGCCGATATAAATAAAGAAGGAGAGCCGATTGTCGGCTCTCCTGAAGCCGGTATCGTTGAGGAAAGGCGGATTTCGGCGGAACTTCGTGAAAAGCTCCGAAACCGCCAAACGACGCCGGTTTTATTCTAATGCTCTGCGGTTAGCTATCTCATTGGGATTTGCGGCTCCCATGTTCGCGCCACCAGGCGATGGTTTGTTTGAGGCCGTCCTCAAACGGCATCTGTGTCTCAAAGCCGAAAAGTTCCTTTGCTCGAGTTGTATCAAGACATCGTCTTGGCTGACCATCGGGTTTGCTGCTGTCCCAGACAAGCTCGCCCTTAAAGCCGGTCATGTCTTTTATCGTTTCTACAAGGTCTTTGATGGTTATCTCGAAGCCGGCACCTAAGTTTACCGGATCAGGTTTATCATACTTCTCAGTGGCCATGGCTATGGCCCTGGCAGCATCCTTCACATAAAAGAACTCCCGGCTGGCAGAGCCTGTGCCCCAGACAACAACTTCATCTCTGCCCTCATCGACGGCGGTGCAAAATTTACGGATAAGAGCTGGTATGACATGGCTTGTCTTCAAGTCAAAATTATCACCCGGGCCGTAAAGATTGACCGGTAGCAGGTATATCCCATTTAATCCGTACTGGTCCCGGTATGCCTGCAGCATAACGAGCAAGGCCTTTTTGGCTATGCCGTAGGGAGCGTTTGTTTCCTCAGGATAGCCGTTCCAAAGATTTTCTTCCTTAAACGGCACAGGCGTATATTTAGGATATGCGCAAATGGTGCCTACCTGGACGAACTTTTTGAGCCCACGAATTCTGGCGTGCTCTATCAAATGCAGACCCATTGCCATATTTGCATAGAAGAATCGGCCGGGGTTTTCTCGATTAGCTCCAATGCCGCCAACTTCCGCTGCGAGATGGATAACGACCGCTGGTTTCATAACATCATACATCCTGATTACGTCCGCTTCACTGGTAAGGTCATAATCCTCTATATGCGGTATTAGAAGGTTCTCAGCCAAGACGCCGCGGTTTCGCAGTTCCTGCTGGAGATGCTTTCCTAAAAACCCAGCTCCGCCGGTAACAACAATTC
>JABMRO010000335.1 GCA_013202635.1 Planctomycetota bacterium | reverse complement strand
GGCAAAGAGATGAATCGATTATGATCGGCGATGATGTTGAGATTATTATCGTCGATGTTCGAGGGGATAAGGTTCGTTTGGGTATAACGGCCCCGAAGAGTATTCCGGTTCATCGCAGGGAAATATACGACGCTATTCAACGCGAAAAAGGCCAGGCTATTCAACGCGAAAAAGGCCAGAAAAAGGAAGCACAAGAAGAGTCTCATGGGGAGCAACAGGAAAACCCTCAGACGCCATAGTCCTCGCAATAACCACAAAAGCCCGACCGAATCCTTCCGAGTCGTTTTCTTTTACTAACTTCTGTTTTTATCCCTACTACAATTCAGCATTATTACGGGAAATGTTCGCTATTTTTTGGGGGCCTGCTTCTTCTGGCGCTTGAACTCAATCGTGAAGTCAGGGTAATTGGAAAGCTCGTCGGAGCCGTACATCTCGTGAATCTCCCACTTCATTGTGTTGGCATCAACCTTAGAGTGAGCAAAACCCATTTTGTAAGTCTGCCAGTCGGTCCCGGTGTGTTCGTGTTTAAGCACGGCCTTGTTGCCGTCGGCGTCCCACGTGCCTTTGCCGATTCCGCCTTTGTTATCGATGGTTATCTGGATGATTTTGTCTTCGGTGGGTTTGTAGAAGATCATTGCGCGGTACTCGTTATCAGGTAATTTAAGCTGCATTGTTAACAGATGCTTATCGAGCTCCCATTTGTAAACAAGCTCAATTTTCTCACCCTGGTCGCCCGTGGCTTCCCATCTGCCTATCATCCAGTCGAAGCCGCCTTCCGTTACAAGGTCACCCAGTTTCTGCTGGGCACTTGCGCCGGCACTGGTAATGACAAGGACGGCTGCCACAGCAATGATAATGTTTCTTAGTCTTAAGTTTTTTGCATGGTTCATTGTAGTTTACTCCTCTTGCTAAAAGTTTACATTTAGAATGCTTAGGCACACTGCCAAGTCTCCTCTATTCTACACTAATATACACTATTTACTGCGAGGTTTCCACTATTTCTTTCCAATATTTTACATTGGGTATCAAGCATCAGTCATCGAGCATTGAGTAATTTTCAACCACAACCGCATGTCTTTCGGTTTATTCGTAAAGCGGGATGGAAGGCAGAATATAGGTCTGATGGGGGCTTACAGATGAAGTTACGAATAAATGTTATGAATTGAATTAAGCCGGGGTTTTCTCGAACAGCGCATAAGCGGCGAGCAGTCCGCGCATCACGTCTGTGACGGTAACTATTCCAACGAGCTTTTTTTTCTCGTTGGTCACCGGCACACAGCTTATCTTCATCTCATGCAGCATTTTGACAACATCGTGGAAGCTGCAGTCAGGCCGGACATGGATTACATCCCGATTCATAATGCGATTGGCCTGTTGCCGTATGGCGGGCTCGTTTGGCTCAACATCAAACAAATCGGCGCGAAATACCTCAGACTGCGGCTTGCGCTGACCTTTGTGAAATGGAAGAAGACGCAGAACGTCGCGATCGGAGATTATACCAACCAGCCTCTCTTGCTTATCTACAATCGGTACATGTCTGAATTTTCCCCTCTGCATAACCTTCATTACATTGGCCAGGTTATCCTGCTCCTGTAGACAGACAACCTGCTCGGTCATAATATCTTTGGCTGTTTCGAGAACCGACGACAGCGCCAGCAGCGCCTCTTCAGAATTCCCTGCCAACAAGTCAACAAACCGTCTTCTCGGTCCTGTTTTTGCCTTCTCCCCGCAAAGCTGTCCGATTGCGTGCAGTCTGACGAAGAGCTTTAAGACATCTGTCGCCGTTACTATGCCAATCAGGTCATTCTCAAAAAGGACAGGAACCGAATCAATGCGATTATCGACCATCAGGGCGGTCGCATCCTGTATCGGGGTATCTGGTGATGCGCACTTCGGCTTTCTCGTAACGATTTTTTACCGGGCAATATAACGAGCCCGCATAACAAAAAATCAGCTGTAACTGACTAAAATCACTCATTATATCGACACAGCAAATAAACAGCTTTAGCGACAAATTACCCGGGCATTCCTTCGCAGGAATCCCCTGGTAGGGTCTGATAACTGCCCAATAGAAAAAATAATTTGGCGTTGGAATTTTTATTTCTTATTTTTTGTATAAGCGTCCTTAGTGTCCTTAAGACGTTAAAAAAACCATTTTTATCTAATTGTGAGGAGAAATTATGGAATCTGAAAATTGGACCCCGCCGTCCGAAAATCAAAACCAGCCGGACACATGCCCACGGCATGGAATAAAATCCTTTTTCCAGCAGGAATGTCTCCAACAGACCTGGATGGATATTAAGGTGGTAACATGGATCAAATGTCTCATTGTTATCGCTGTTTTGTTTGTCGCTGCTGCTATCATCGCTCCTAAGCTTACCACAGCAAGGCCCCAGCAGGAAGACACCACCGACTACTGCGAATTTGACGGCTATGAGTGCGAAGAAGGTAGTTGGTATGATTCTAATGAGTGTTATCAGGACTAAAACCTTCGATTAGCTCAAAAAAAGCCGATAAATTTCACATATGACCCTCAAAAATCTCTTTTGGGGGTTTTTTTATTTACCCTCCCAACATATGTAATTCACAGGTGGGAATCCGCGGGCTGTCTGTTAGAACCACCCCCTAATTTTTTTTTGCATAATTTGGCATTCGAATTTTTATTTCTTATGTTTTATTTAAGTGTTAGTAAGACGTTAAAACCTATTTTATTGTTTAATTAATGTGGAGGAATTATGGAACAAGAAATGAATGACAATCAGAACCAGCAGGGGTCCTGGCCAAAACCACCAGAAGAAGAAAAGTCCTTCTTCCAGCAAGAAAGTCTTCAAAAGACTTGGCTAAATGTTAAGCTGGCAACATGGATCAAATGTCTCATTATCAGTATTGTTTTGTCTGTAGCTGCCGTTTTTATTGCTCCTGAGTTTAGCCCGGCACACACACAGACATCACAGTCCCAGCAGCAAGGCGATTACGATTACTACTGTGAATACGAAGATGACTGGTACGATGATTCGGGAGACAGTTGGTACGATGAGTATGAAAACGAAGGCGATTGGTACTACGATGAGTATGAATCGGATGAGTATGATTATGATTCGGAAGACAGTTGGTACGATGATTACGATGATTACGATGAGTATGAGTCGGAAGACGGTTGGTACGATGATTACGATGATTACGATGAGTATGAGTCGGAAGACAGTTGGTACGATGACTATGAATACGAAGACGATTGGTCTGACTATGAGTCTCAGGAAGATACATCTTATTATGACTACTATTATGGAGACTAAGACCTTCACTTCGGACTAAACGCTAAGAAACATATAGTGTCTAACCCCCAAAGCCCTCTTTTGGGGGTTTTTTTATTTACTACCGTTCACTCCTGTAGCTGTCCCACGGGATTTGTCTGTCCGGCGGTGCAAACTATGAAATTGCCATGGGTTGATATTGATTATTCTTTAATGGTAAGATATAAGGGAACCTCTAAAAATTCATTTTTACTGCGAACGGCTGCAATCTCCATAAAACCTGCCTTCTAATATGGCCCGGTTCATATTTACAGCCTGCCCTGCCGTTGTTTCGGTATTGCCGGTTTCTTCGGATTAACTGCAAGGTAGTCACTTATGTATTTATTAAGCTGGGTTTTAACTGCCTGTCTTATTGCAGACTCTTTCCCCCTGCCTACATAATGGCCGCTGTCCCAGCAGATACCCTCGGCATAACCGTAGTTTCTCACAAGGGTCGCATCTTCGATATGGGCAATCCGAAAACAATAAAGATAAGCATCTTTGTAAGCCGGGTCTTCATACGCAACCAGATAAACCGACAGACGCGGACGCCCGGGTATCGTTTCCAGCTCTTCTTTGGTAAATATCTTTATATCTGAATTTTGCAACTCAAGATCAACGTCGGCTTCAAACTGTTCCTTCAATTCTTCTTCCGCCGATTTGGTCTGTGCAATGACATCTACGAATATATAGACTCCTTCAGAGCCGCGAATACGCATGCGTAATTCTTCCCGGTATTGCCGTTTTTCTGCGGCGATTGTTCTTGCCGCCAAAAAAATATTTAAACAAACCAGCGCTGCTGTTATGGCATAAATCCAAAACCTTTTCGCTTTCATAATATCACCTTTCCAATAGAGCTTTTCGCAGAATACCTTGACCATTCTACCGATTGCCTCTAATAATTCAACCAAATCCACAGGCATTTTGCTTTTGAAATTGGGTTTGAATTGGGTTTGTTTTGGCTTTAATTGGGTTTGAATTGGCTTTGTTTTTC
>JABMRO010000334.1 GCA_013202635.1 Planctomycetota bacterium | reverse complement strand
GCCTTGGAGTGATCGGAAACAAGATTAAAGAATATACCCGCCAGGTAAGTCGCGAAAGGATTAACGAAATCAGGATAAGCTTCGAAATTGTGAAGATTGGGATATTTTTGAGCTAACAGCTCGGCGGTTTGGGGATTTTCAACGTTGGATTTTGAAAATTCGTTTTGCTGCTGCTCCTTTTCCAATTCGGTCCTGAGTTTGTTTATTTCTTCATTGAATTTCTCTTTTGCACGCCTCTGCCTGTCAAGGGCACGATTAAACTCCACTCTGGCCAGGTCAAAATTCTTTTCGGCCATAAAGTTAAGAGCTTTGTAAACATTGACCATTATGCCGTCATACTCTTCGCCCCTGTAAGGAATGACATTTTCATTGACGATAGTAGAACCGATACCATCTCCAAGGGTGGACTGTTCGTCATAATATTTAAGCATATCCTCAGCTTTATCGAAGGACTCGGTGCTTTTGGTATAGTCTTGCTGAATTCTTTTAACCGTCCCAAGCTGCAGTGCCCAGAGTAAGTCCTCGCCCTTCGGATTTTTCTGTTTGCTTATCTTCCCCTCGGCGAATAGGGCCGAATTCTCATAGTCGAATCTTTCAAAATGCCCGTTAAAAGTGGCTAAGTGGCCCTGTGGAGCATTACAACCTGTAAAAAAAGGCGGAATTAAAAGAGCTAAAACTGCAAATATGACAGGATTCTTAAATCTAACTCCACTCATCTTATTCTCCAAAACCAACTCAGCTCACTCATCAGGCTTTGCTTTTTTTAGATGGTTGACAATCATTGTAGTGCCTCGAAGTCTATCGTCAATAAATAGAAGGGATTTTTGCAGTTTTTTCCCCTGCCGGATTACTCCTGCCTGCCCTCCATAGCTTTAGCGAAGGGGGGAACGCAGACGAAAGGGCAGTTTACAAACAAAGGCAAAATTAGGCCATATCAGAAGAAATAATCGCTACAACAGCCTGCTGGGCGCTTAAAATTGAAAGATAGAGGACGGTATGTGAGATTCTACAAATAGACTTAACTGCATTTTCTTTGCACTTCTCCACAGTTATATCAACGAGGTAAGTTGATAAATAATCAAGGGATTTTCCTTGACGGGAAAGTGGGGGGTTTGGTATAAATAATGTTAGTGAAGTTTGTGTCTGTAGAATAAAGGCATCTGTGGCTTTGAGTTCATTTGGCGGGTGCAATTCGTTTAGTTTTTAATAGAGGAGGAGTTATTATGTAAGGCACAGAGTTAGTCGTAAAGGCGACTGTGTGCTTCGCGAAAAGTGGTGTTAACATTTCAACGATAAATTCATACCCCACTTCTGTGGGAATGAGAGTTTTGGTGTGTGGCCAAAGCATAACTGGTAATTATCGTAACTTTTTTTAAGGAGGACTATTATGTCTAAGAAATTGATTTATCTGGTTTCTTTTATTTTTGTCTTGAGTGTGGCTCTAACGGGCACTGCTAAGGCTGAGCTTGTGGGGCAGTGGAAGCTCGACGAAGGTGGCGGCACGACCGCGCTGGACGCAACGGGCAATGGCAACGACGGAACGCTGGAAGACGAACCGACAGTTGTCGACGGACAATTCGGACAAGCGCTCGCATTTGACGGCAGTCGCGTCGCAATCGGCGCCTCTGATACGTTAACCGCCGACTTGTTTCAGGGATCATTTACGATGTCTGCCTGGATTAACCCGACGCGAACCGGCAACACATGGCAGCAGGTTTTTCGGTCGGTTACGGCTAGCGCCACAAATGACACGCTGTTCATTAACAACAATGGGACGCTTTCATGGCGTGGTACCGTTGGCGCAGCTTGGGCGGGAGGTATGTGTGAGACAGCCCCGGATGTTGCTCCTGCCGACCAATGGACACACGTCGCAGTGACAGGGGATGGGACGAACTTTCGTATCTACATCAACGGGGCCCTCTCACAGGAATCAGCCTTCCAGACAACAGATGGCGAGAACACGACTTATTACATTGGAGGTGATACAAATCTTGGTGAGTCCTATGCGGGTATGATCGACGACGTGCGCGTCTACAATCACGTGCTGAGCGAGGATGATGTCAGATCGAGCATGGAGAATCAGGGCGGCGCCATCGTCAAGGCCTACGGACCCGATCCGCGAAACGGCACACTTCACGGAGATACGTGGATAAGCCTTGGCTGGCGGGCGGGTGATTTTGCTGCCTCGCATGATGTGTACATCGGCGATAATTTTGATGCTGTCAGCGAAGGCGCCGAAGGCACGTTCATCGGTAATCAGGGCGAAACTTTTCTTGTTATTGGATTCCCTGGTTTTCCATATCCGGATGGTTTGATTCCGGGCACAACTTATTACTGGCGCATCGATGAAGTCAATGACACCGAGCCGAACAGTCCGTGGAAAGGTGATGTCTGGAGCTTTAGTATTCCACCCAAAACTGCATACAATCCCGACCCGGCCGATGATGCTGAGTCTGTAGATCCGAATGCAGAGCTTATCTGGACGGCAGGTTTCGGCG
>JABMRO010000333.1 GCA_013202635.1 Planctomycetota bacterium | reverse complement strand
GTCTCCCACGCACCATAAGCACGGGGAGGCGTCCGCCAGGCCACCGGCGCCAAAACCGCTATTCGTTTGTTTTTAATATCCATATGGCTCGTATCTCGCTAATTCGTCAATGTTAATGTCAATTCACGTAACTCATTCACCCATCTACTCATTTACGCCTTTCTCACTTCTTCCTTTATTCGCTGGATATGCCCCCTACCCAGACCTTTCACTTCGCAACCAAGTTCGAAATACCGACGGATTCTCCCATCGTCTAATATGCCGAAGCAATCAATCACCGCCAGCGGCCCACCAGTCCACTCTACAATTTTGTCAGGATCAAGTTCCTTATAAGGCGAGTGCGGTACCGCTAATATGACCGCCTGAACACCGGCAAGTGACGCGGCAAGATCGTTCTGAACCCGGATATTGTCCATATCGTCCTGATTGCGGAAGAACCTCGCCAGGGAGTGCCCGGGTGACGGATAAGTATCCTGCTTTTCCACCTCGTACCAGTGTTCGAGATAAGGATCGTGCACTCGCATTTCAGCACCCATCTCAGTCAGTTTCCGAACGACTATCTCTGAACCGCTGTAACGGGTGTCACCGACATCCTGCCGATAACTCGCTCCGCACAGAAGTACGGACGTACCTGCTACCTGACGACCCATATTTCGAAGAGCATCTCTCGTCAATGTCGCCACGTGCAGGCTGCGCGTATCGTTAATGTCAATTGCCGCGGTTGTTATCTTGAATATATCGTCATCGAATCCGAGGATATGCTTATACGCCCAGTACCCGAGACCGCCGTCCTTTGGCAAACAGTATCCGCCGATACCAGGGCCCGGAAATATGATATTGCTGTGTGTAGGCCGGACCTTGATAGCCTTGACGACCTTAATCAAATCCACACCGTTGCGCTCCGCGAACAAACTCCACTCGTCAAGAAACGCCAGTAAAGTGGCACGGAAAGAATTTTCGACGATTTTGGTGGTCTCCGACTCAATAGGACGGTCCATAACAGTCAGAGGAAATTCCTCTGTGTTCAGCACTTCTGTGAGGAATTTCTCGACTCGCTGCCGCGCCTTCTCATTACAACCCGAGCACACCCGCCAGAAATCCCGTATCGACGAAATATATTCCCTGCCGGGCATAACCCGCTCGAAACTGTGGGCCAGCAGCGGTTCTGTATCGATACCACGGTCGGAAAAGGTTTTTTTCATAATAGGCCAGGCAACGAACTCCGTTGTCCCCGGTGCCACAGTCGTTTCAATTAAAGTAAGGCAATTCGGCGGCACTTTCTCGCCGATAGTTTTTATTGTCGCCTCCAGTGCGCCCATTTCCACCTTGCCGGTTCGCATATTGCCAAGGTCGTTTTTTGTATAATCACACTGAACGTCCACAACCACACAGTCGGCCAATTTCAGACAATCACTGTTGTATGTGGCAACGAGTGTTTTCTTCTCGAGCACGCAGCGGGCGATCATAGGTTCGACCTCGGGGTCTTCGGCCTTGACCGGTGATATGCCTTGATTAAGCAGTGGAATCTTCCAGTAGCTGCGGATGCTCGGACGTTGACAGCCAATGACGAACTTGCTCGGCTCGCCGCTGTCCTTATCTACGCAGTCAGCAATAATGGCCGCCATAACCGCCCCCACAAAACCGACGCCCATTACCACAACCACCTCTTTTCCCTCTTCGCGAGCCGCTTCTGCCAGAGATTCAATACGTTTGAACTCGGCATCATACTGGTCCTTTTCGGGAACAGTAAATTGTTCACCTGCAGGACTTATCGAATATTCAGCCATTTACTCCAGTCCCTTCCTTTTAGTATGCCCTCATATTTCAAATTATCTCTCGAATATTTCCATTTCGCTGCAGGATAATATTCTCACCTGCCGCAAAGCAAAAAGGAAGCATACATTATGAATTGCCGAAAGTTTATCAGCAATTTATAATATATCAAGTATTTTTCGTTCCCTGCTGTCAGAGCACATCTATTTGTAATCCGGATATGGGTTTGCCTCTTGCATTATGAGCATTTAAATGATAGAATTTTATCAGGCGATTAATATCTGCCTTTATATTTCCTCAGCCAGCTCTGAGGTTGGGCTCCGAGGATAAGGATGAAAAAAGCCTGCTTATCAAACTCATTTGTTTTATGCTTAATTCCGGCACTTGTCGGTGGAGCATTAGCTCAGGAAGCACCGTTCGAATATCCATATTATCTGTTCGATGTCTATAATCCCGACGATGATGGCTGGAAAGGCATGGATGTTAACGGACTCTGGCCCGTGCCGGTAGTTCCGGAGCAGTTGCTCATCGGCCCTCCTCCTTCAGGTCTGTCGGGCGTCACAATACCCTCGGACCACTGGCTCGAGTTCAAGTATCGCGGCCGGCTTATCGACGGCCCGGGCGATGATATATTCCTCATTGAAAATGACGCGGTTAATGAACAAGCCCTCGTTTTCATTACGGACGGTTCCGACCGGGAGTATTTACTCGGCTACGCTTTTGTTCCCGATATCGGCTTGTACGAACAAAGCGAACTCGGTTTCGACATCGCCGGTATTTCATTTCCATTCGTACCATCTACGATACGTATAGTTGGATTAGACTTCAGAGGCGGCTCGCCCGGCTTTGATTTAGCCAACATTCGTGCGCGGGTTAATCCCGACTGCGGTTTGAACGCCTGTAATCCGAATCCTGCTGATGGCGCCAAAAATGTCCCAATAGATGCGGTCCTGAAATGGTCGCCCGGAAGTTCAGCAGAAAAACATATTGTCTATTTCGGAACCGCTCCTACCGACGTGGATGAAGACGCAGCTCCTGTAAATAAACCGACCCAGCCTCAGAACGCCAACAGCTTTACTCCCCCTGCCCTTGAATTAGGAAAAACTTACTATTGGCGTATCGACCAGATAAACGATAACGACGCTAACAGCCCCTGGAAAGGCAACATCTGGAAATTCACGACCGCCGAACATCTTGTGATAGACGACTTCGAGTCCTACGACAATTCCACGATAAATGATGCATGGAAACAAATCAATCAGGCGAATATCTCTCTATCAAAGAAACCTAAACCCGTCAACAAATCCCGGCAGGCCATGGCATTTCGCTACTACTACTATTACGAGACCGTTTTTGACTCAGGAGTAACAACAACATTCACTCCAGCCCAGGACTGGACACACGCCGGCGTTACAGCTCTGGAACTGTTCTTCTATGGTCTGGCTGATAATGAAACCAGGGTACAGATGTATATCACTGTGAGTGATGGCGACGTCAATGCAGTTGTGCCATACAACGGCGATGCGAACGATCTTAGCAATGAAGAATGGCAGCCATGGAGAATCGACCTGCAAAATCTCGACCTGAACCTTAGTAACATTGAAAATATCTCAATAGGTTTTCGTAGAAGCTCATCCGAACTTTCAAGCTCCGGCACTATATTCTTCGATGACATAAGGCTTTATCCTTCCAGGTGCCTCGAAGAGAACAAACCGGAAGCCGATTTCAACGGCGACTGTATCGTGGACTTTCGTGACCTTAAGGAATTGGCATACAACTGGCTTGAAAAAGGCCACAATATTTACCAGGTAGAAGCCCCGGATGCTCCCCTCGCCTGGTACAAGTTCGATGGCAATGCCAACGACAGCGCCGGCAGCGCCCACGGCCGGACACGCGGCCACCCTACTTATGTCGAAGGCGTCCACGACCAGGCAATAAGCTTCGGAGGCTACATTGATTCTGTGGAAATAACCGGCGCCGCCAGTTTATTTGCAAAAACTCGAACAGCAATAACAATCACCTTCTGGCAATATGGTAACGACTCAATCCATCACACCGATACGCTCTGCTGCTCTGACTATGATTATAATGTTTATGACCCCACGATAGCCATTAACCTCGGCTGCTGGAAGTCACCCGGAAAATACAACTGGGACTGCGGCTCGCCATGGTCTTTCGAAAGCCGTCTGAGCGGAAAACACAAATACAAAACCGAATGGTCGAACCGCTGGAACCACTGGGCATTTACCAAAGAAACCAAAACCGGAAAAATGCAGATTTTCCTCAACGGCGTCCTCTACGACAGCCGCATAGGCGCAAACTCACCCATACTGGGTATTACCTCATTTGAAATCGGCTCAGGATGGTACGGCGGCTATGACGGCTTAATCGACGACTTCCAAATCTACGACTATGCCCTCTCACAACCGGAGATTGCCTATGCAGCTACAAACGGCACCGGCATCTTCGACCTGCCGCTTATCCCCCCCGTCGATTTAAACGGTGATAACCAAATCGACTTCAAAGACTTTGCAATTCTCGCAGACAACTGGCTCGATAAAAATCTCTGGCCATAAGCAGAGGTTCAATCTTCCGGCTCATTACTTTGCTGAGCCTGCTCTATCTCTTCTTTAAGCAGTTGTAAAGCTTTTTCGGGCTCTATATTTGTCTGAGCGTCAAATAAAACAGTCAGTTCATCCAAAGTCGTAGCCGCTGCAACACCTGCCACCTCTTCGGCCAGTTCCATATCGAATTCTTCGGCATCAACTCCCATATCGTTGTTCTTCTCGAATTCAATATAGTTTATCATTTCACCAAGATTGTCGAGCTGGTCCCCAATATATTCGCTGTAACAGGACGATTGACTTACCTGGCTTTGTATTGCCGTTACAACCCCTTCAGGGTCGGTTGCCAAATCCAGCCCTTCACCATTGATGCTGAGGTTCATCGCGTTAATATTGATAGTAGAGTTATTGCCTATAGAGATTGAAATAGCTGTGCCTTCACCGCTGAAGAGCTTGTTCTTGTTCTGCTCCGTGTTATCGACAAGATTGTTAATTTCCCCAACCAACTGCTCGAATTCGGTCTGCATACCCTCGACTTCCTCAGCCGAATACTCACCGCTTGCAGCTTGCTCTGCCAGTTCCTTCATCCTCGCAAATTTATCTTTAATCGTAGAAGCCGTCTCAGCCAAGCCCTGTGTCATCGAAATCACTTCGTTGGCATAACTTTCATTTTGGCGGTTTTCAGAGACCTTTCCTTCAAGCAAATACTGAATGACTGACGCCGATGAGTCGTCGAGCACTTC
>JABMRO010000332.1 GCA_013202635.1 Planctomycetota bacterium | reverse complement strand
GGCCAGCTCAACAGCCTTGCGGAGCGATTCAATAGCTTTCTTATGTTCCCCTTTCTTATCCAGGGCCACGCCCAGCGTGTAAAGAAAATCAGCCCGCTTTGGCTCGAGCTTAATAGCTTTTTTGTATGAGGTAATCGCACTGTCAAGCGCCCCTGTTCTTTCTAAAAGAACTCCAAGACGAAAGTGCGCGCCTGCACGGTCCGGATCGAGTTTCAACACCTTTTGTAATGAATTGACCGCCTCTTCGTCTAATCGCTTGCCCGTATAGGCAATACCCAACTGGTAATGAGCTTCAACATTATTCCGATCAAGCTTAATAGCTTTTTGACATAAGGCAACCGCCTCGTCATATCTGCCGCGATTAACACAGTTTCCAGCCTTATTATGATAAACCTTAATCAAGTCTGCCGAATCGAGTTGAAAAGCATTCTCCAGCTTGTCCAGAAACTTATTTGTATAGAGACGCAAAATGTGGAATCCAAACTTTTCTTTCATTTGACTTTACTCCTTCCTTTCAGAGCGTGTACGCCACGGCCAACACCGTAGCCGAAAGCATACAGAACCTTTTTCTTTTTAGCCTTTATCTGCTTATTTATCTTTTCATTACCTGTTAAACAATTTCCACATTCCTCATCGCCGTTTGTCGTTGGCGTCTGTTTCCTGCAGTGCCCTCCTGAGTCGGATGATGAGGCCTTTTTTTTCTCCCCGAAAGACCGAAGCAGAGATAAAGCTTCCGATACCGGTATCCGGTAATGCCTTCCGACAGTCCTTATCGTTTTAATCCTGCCATGTTTCGCCCAGTTGATAATAGTAAAACGCGAGACCCCGCAAAGCGTTGCCAACTCAGTTGTTGTCATGTAGCCACTCCGCGGTTTACTCCCATCATTCATGGTCATTTTTTTTTCTGCAATAGAAATAGTGCTCATTGGATCACACTCCCTTTGCCATCCGAAATAGTTTTCATTTCTGCGCTCACAAAATCATTCATCTTAAAAACCTTTCCGGTGAAATAAAAAGTAATCAGACAAGACTCTTTATTACATTTATCCCGCACTCCGTCCCCGTCGGTTGCATCAAAATCTTGTCTTACATTAAGCATTTTGTGCAGGCCCGTTTTGCAGAAATGTTCGACACTGTTTTATAAGTTTTCTGCAAAAGAAATAATTTCATTAAAATTTTTGCCTGGCGTTAACCGATAAATAATCAAGCAAATAAAAAACCCGGCCAGCTATCCGTTGGGATAACCAGCCGGGTTGAACCATCATACTATGGTTCGTTGAACTGAAGAAAATCTAAAAAATCCTGCAGTCCATTGCTGGTACCCTACCTACGCCTGACATATGAGGCTGCTCATATGTCAGCGGATAGCGTAGCGTCGTCCTATGAGCTAATTTTTCAGCTTTGCATGCTTTGATATATGATTAACCTCATATATCAAAGGGTTGCACAACATAGCCCTCTGTTCGGCCTTGCCTGCTTTGAACTATTTAAACGAAAACTTGCGAGCCTTCAACAAAAAAAACGTTTTTACGCACAATTTTTTTACGAATTTTACAAAAGATGTTTTTTTTGACCTTAACTACCCCCCTTATTAAGCTGTTTTTGCGGATTTTTGCGACACATTCAACAATTTAAACAAATCGCCCGGTAGCAAAATAAGCTTACAAATTCTATGAGCACCTTCGATATATAGCGTTTTTTTGTTCTATCTATATAATTATCCTCTTGTCGATTGCTGAAATGACGGGCCAGGAAATATACCTAAGAGAAAATATTAGAAAATATTAGAAAATAAGGTGATATTGAGTATAATATATTCCGATATTAATTTTCATATGCAAAAATACGTTAGGGGAAGTCCGATAATGCAAAGGTATAAAGGAGAATAACAGTGAAATTCGCGAGAGTAATATCAGTGGTGATTGTGTCGCTAATTACGATTAGCCTGACAGGTTGTTTTTCATCTCATCCGGCAGACATAGAAGCATATCTAATGCCGCATAAGGTCGATGTTACATCTGAAAGTTATGTTTTGCAGCCGCCCGATCAGATTGTGGTGCAGTGTTCCGAGGTGCCTGAGATACACGGGCAGGCGCAGTTGATTCGTCCGGATGGCAAGATAAGTTTTGAGGATATTGGCGAGATAGAAGCTGCGGGCAGGACTCCTGAACAACTTGCAAATATTCTGCGAGGTAAGGTTTTGGAGCTTTATAAATTAGAAGGTGATAAGCCTGTCGATATTCGTATTATTTCGTACCAGAGCAAAAGGTATTATGTATTGGGACAGGTTGCACGTCCCGGACCACAAGTATATTCCGGCCGTGATACGGTATTTTCAGCTCTTGCTCTTACACAACCCACTAATTTAGCTTGGGTGAACCGCATCCAGGTAATAAGACCGTCGAGAGATGAAAATGTTAAGGCCAAAATTTTTGAAGTGAATTTTAACCGTATGGGTGCTCATGGCGAACAAAGTAAAGACGTTTTGTTGCAGGAAGGCGATGTAATTTTTGTGCCGCCGACGATATTGGCTGCTATTGCAATGAAGATTGAAGAGTTTATTACGCCGCTTGGCCGAGCTTTGTCCGGGGCCTATATGGCTGAGAGAGCAGCAACCGGAGGTTACAGTGGCACCGGGTACTACCGCGGCGGCGGTGTCGGGTATTGATAAGTTTTCCAGCCACAGAACTGTGTAGAAGAAGAAGTTGATAGAGCAGTAGATATTGTGAGTAAAATATAATGATGTCCAGACACAGGACATTGAAGTTAGTTCATCTTGCCAGCACGATATGGTTCATCATTTGCATCGGCTATATTTTAGTTTTAACGTTAAGGCAGGCAGGCGTACATTGGTGGGTTGTATTTTCCCTTTCCGGATACGGTTTGTTAATAGCTCTGATATTGATTAGTCTGTATTTATTCGCAATTTTCAGAGGGATTAGCAGCAGCCAAAAGGTGCAAATAGAACATCCACTCACCAGTACGAATTACTATAGGGCATTTTATGTGATAACACCTCTTTTGGGCGGGCTGGCGGGTTGCCTGGGAATGATAGGTATCAGTACGGTCGGCCAATTCGCATCGGGGGTTGCATTAGGAACATTGGGGACAACGTTTTTGG
>JABMRO010000331.1 GCA_013202635.1 Planctomycetota bacterium | reverse complement strand
GCTCATAATGCCGCAAGCATTCAGGCCTTGATTCACGCGGTAGGACAGAATATTCCTTATGATTCCATGGTCGTAATTTTCGGTTGCAACTCTGACAAGGACGTCAGAGGAATGCTGTATAAATTACAATTCGGCGCTGACAAGGTGATTTTTACTCGCAGTAATTCTCCCAAGGCAGTCTCGCCCGAAGATTTGGCTGAGATGTACACAGAGATATGCGGAAAGATGTACCAGACCGCCCCCAGTTTGGGCCAGGCACTGCAGCTCGCCAAAAGTGCCGTAAGCAAGGAAGACCTGATTTGCATTACCGGCAGTTTTTATCTTATCGGCCAGGCAAAAATACGCTTCCAGCCAAATTAATACCGCATGTAATAACTTCAGCGTCTATACCTTCATTTCCACAAAAAGCCGCTTTTTCCTTTTCCACATCTCGATTTTCGATTTGCAATAGAAGGGAATCTGGGTTATAAATTCTTTTCTTCAGAATTAAACACTTGTTGTAAGGAGTTGACGATGGCGGAAATAAAAAAGTATATTGCCGTTGACCTCGGCGCCGAGAGTGGCAGAGTAATGCTTGGTTCGGTTTCTGCACGGAAACTTGTTCTCGAGGAAATACATCGTTTCAGTAACGGGCCGATAGAAGAGAACGGTTCGCTGCGCTGGGATTTTAACAAACTGTTGTCGGAGATTAAATCCGGTATAACCAAGGCTGCAAAAGCGGCGGGCACTCAGGTCTGGGGTATCGGCGTCGATAGCTGGGGTGTCGATTTTGGCCTGCTCGACGTAGATGGCAGGCTGATTGAAAATCCTTATCACTATCGCGACAGCCAGACAAATGGGATGAGGAAAAAGGCGTTTAAGATGATGAGCAAACGCGGCATTTATGAAAACACCGGCATTCAGTTTATGCAGCTAAACAGCGTTTATCAACTGCTCGCAATGCGCCTCAATAATTCGATTGCCCTGGCCAAAGCTACGAAACTGATTTTCATTGCCGATTTGGTCTCCTACTATCTGTGCGGAAAAATTTTCGCCGAATACACCCTTGCAAGCACCTCACAATTTATGGATATGAGAACAGGCAAATGGTCCAAAGAGGTCCTGGATAAACTGTCTTTGCCGATTGGCATCATGCCCAAAATCGTCCCACCCGGAACTGTTGTGGGCCAGTTGTCATCAAGGATAGGAGTAGAGCTTGGCTGTGGGCCGATTCCGGTTATTGCCATCGGCTCGCACGATACTGCTTCAGCCGTCGTTGCCGTGCCCGCTGCCGGAGATGCCAACTGGGCATATCTCTCATCCGGAACCTGGTCGCTCATGGGTGTTGAAGTGCCCGGCGCAATTGTCAATGATAAGACCTTTCAGTATGAGTTTACGAATGAGGGCGGAGTTGACAACACAATTCGGCTTCTCAAAAACATAATGGGACTCTGGCTGATGCAGGAATGCAGAAGACAATGGCAGCGCGAGGGAACAGACCTGTCCTATACGGACCTGGCGGCTTTGGCGGATAAAGCCGAGCCGTTTACAAGGCACATTGACGTTGATAACGGCCGGTTCCTTGCGCCCGGTGATATGCCCAAAAGAATAAACGATTACCTTACCGAGACAGGCCAAAGCCCAATCGACGACAAGGGGCAAATGATAAGAACAATATTTGAAAGCCTCGTAATTAAGTACCGCTCCGTGATGGAAGCTATCGAAGATGCTTCGGGAAATACGATTGAGATACTGCATATTGTAGGCGGAGGCATACAAAACGAATTGCTTTGTCAATTCACAGCCAACGCCCTCGGCAAAAAGGTAATCACCGGCCCGATAGAAGCAACCGCCAGCGGCAATGTACTTATGCAGGCAAGGGCAACCGGACAAATAAAATCTCTCGTTCAGGCCAGAGAAATTGTCCGCAATTCGTTTAACCTTAAAGAATATCAGCCCCAGGATGTCTCTCTCTGGGATGAACAATACGAAAAAGTGCACGACGCATAAAATTACCGACAAAAGAAAGGTCCATTTTGGTTGAAGAACTCGAACGTAAGCTGGATAGTTTCGATCCTGACGAAAGAAAGCAGGCTTTGACGGCGCTTTGCAAAAAAGCCGAGGCCGGTGAAATCGATTTGCCCGAAGCAGGCACGGATGTTAATCTGCACTGTCATACATTTTTTTCTTACAACACTTATGGCTATTCTCCCAGCAAGTTTGCCTGGCTGGCTCGCAAGGCCGGATTGGCCGTTGCGGGCGTCGTGGATTTTGATGTGCTCGATGCCCTGAATGAATTTCTTGCCGCCGCACGAATGCTTGATCTCAAGGCTTGTGCCGGCCTGGAGACACGGGTCTATGTGCCGGAATTTGCTACCAGAGTAATAAACTCACCCGGTGAACCGGGCATCTCGTACCACATGGGAGTTGGATTTCCGAAAGCCGAATTGGCCGGCGAACAAAAACAGTTCCTGCTTAACCTTCGCCACACCGCGCAGCAGAGAAATCAGGATTTGATGGGGCGGGTCAATCAGCACCTAAAGCCCGTGGAGCTGGATTACGAAAAAGACGTGCTTGTTTTAACACCGGGCGGTAACGCTACGGAAAGGCATATGTGCCTTGCCTACGCGCGTAAGGCAAAGGAAATCTTCTGCGATGAAGATGAACTCGCGAAATTCTGGTCTGAGAAACTGGGTGTTAAGATTGAGCTGTCGGCATTGCCCCAGGGCAGAAAATTACTGGATACGATTCGAGCGAAAACTATGAAACGTGGCGGTGTCGGATATATATCGCCCGACAAAGGTTCCTTCCCGATGATGGCTGATACGAACCGATTTATTCTGGCTTCCGGCGCAATACCGGTACATACCTGGCTGGATGGCACCAGCCAGGGCGAAAAAGACATCGAAGAGCTTCTGGATGTCGCTATGAGCACCGGTGCGGCTGCAATCAATGTCATCCCCGACCGAAATTATACCCCCGGAGCCAAAAATGAAAAAACGGACAATCTCTACCATGTAGTTGAGCTTGCCGAAAAGCTGCATCTACCCGTTGTGGTGGGGACCGAGATGAACAGCCCCGGGCAGAAATTCGTGGATGACTATAAAACCGAAGAGCTTTCGCCTTTAGTGCCGGTATTTCTTAAAAGCGCCCACATTTTTTACGCCCACTCCGTGCTTCAGCAAAAATCCGGCCTTGGTTAAACAAGCGAATGGGCGAAGAAAAACTTTAATAACGTTGCTGAAAAAAATAAATTCTTTGAAGAGCTTGGAATCGCCCTTAAACCGAAGTACGAAGACACGCTTGTCGGCTTAAATGAGGATATCACCGCCGAAGAAGTATTAGAAAAAGTAACACATAACTCGTGAACTTAAAACGCGAGAAAAGAAAGACGTGCTATGACAGATTTACCACAAACACAATACGCCGTACAACTGGTTGGCCCGGATGAGCTTGTCCTGAATAAATCAAAAAAGGTTTTCGCACCCGGCACTCATCAGATTCTTTGTCGCGTCGAGGCGGTTGGACTTTGTTTTTCCGACCTTAAATTACTAAAGCAGTTTTCCTCACATGTCCGCAAGAGCGAAGTAGTTTCCGGCATTGACCTTGAAATCCTTAAAGAGATACCCAGTTATGTCCCCGGCTTGGCACCGACTGTGCCCGGCCATGAAACCGTCGTCAGGATTGAGGTAGTCGGCTCTGCGGTGGAAAATGTTAAGCCCGGCCAGCGCTTCCTTGTGCAGACCGATTACCGCTGGGTGCGCACAGCAACTTCCAACGCAGCGTTCGGATACAATTTTGAAGGTGCTCTTGCAGAGTATGTCCTGATGGACGAAAGAATCATAACCTCGCCGCAGGGCGAATCGATGCTTTTACCTGTCAGCGAAGAGCTTTCCGGCTCGGCCGTGGCTCTGGTGGAGCCGTGGGCCTGTGTTGAAGATGCTTATGTATCCACCGAACGCACGAGTTTGAAAAAAGATGGCCACATGCTCATCGTTGCTGATACCGAGCTAACCGCAGATACTTTTCAAAATCTCTTTGACCGCTGTGGAAAGCCTGCTCGAATAACCTGGCTATCGGAAGCGCCAATACCGGCCGGATTAGAGCTTGCCGCCGATAGAGCGACAAGCATGTCGGTGCTTACCGATGCCAGCTATGATGACATAATCTATTTCGGTTCCGATGCTAAGGTTGTTGAAGCGTTGTTTGCAAAAGTTGCCTTAAATGGCATTCTCAATATCGTCCTTTGCGGCGGTAAATTCGGCCGAGATGTTGTTACAATGGTTGGGCGGGTTCACTATGGCGGCATTCGAATCGTGGGCACTGTCGGTTCGGACCCCGCTGAGTCTATGAAAGTGATTCCCGATACCGATGAAATTCGCCCAGGAGATAAAATTAATGTTGTCGGAGCCGGCGGCCCGATGGGTATGATGCACGTAATCCGAAATATCTGCCAGGGCATTGAAGGCGTCAGCCTTTTTGCCTCTGATGTGGATGACAATCGCCTGGCGACACTGACAAAAATTGCCGCACCTTTGGCTGAGAAAAACGCTATGACGTACAGGACATTCAATCCCACTAAGGAAAAGAATGATGAGGTATTTGACTACACTGCTTTAATGGCTCCGGTTCCGGCTTTGGTAGCTGCCTCAGTAACTAATGCCGCCAAGCGCGGACTGATAAACATCTTCGCCGGCATCCCCGCTACAGTTACAGGTAAGATTGACCTTGATGCTTACATCGAAAAACAATTATATTTCATTGGCACCAGCGGCTCAACTTTGGAAGATATGAAGCGAATGCTGGAAAAAGCCGAATCAGGCCGACTCGATACTAATCTCAGTGTAGCTGCTGTTTCCGGTCTTGCCGGTGCTACCGACGGCATTCGGGCGGTAGAGAACCGTTTGATAGCAGGGAAAATTGTCGTTTATCCGGCCTGCAAAGATCTGCCCCTTGTGCCCCTTGAAAAAATGAACGAAAAAATGCCGCAGGTTGCCGAGTGCTTAAATGACGGTCTGTGGACGAAAGAGGCCGAGCAGAAACTGTTGGAACTTTATTGAAATCTTTATAAGGGGGATAACCTTTTCAGGAAAGGACAAATTATGGAACAGCTATCGAAACTAATCAGAAGATTTGGACGGACGGTTGTAACGAAAAAGCGAAGTATTTGTTTAGTGTACGGGTTTTTGCTGGTTGCTTTGTTGATGACCGGCTGTGAGGGGCAGGGTTCAGGATTCAGCGGCCTCGAAATGGGCTTGGGCAATCTGGCACGTTTGTCCTCTGCAAAAACACGCTCGGTTAGCCCTGAGAACTTCACCGGCGAAAAGGGCAAGGGAGGAATGGCAACCGAAGGCACCGGTGCAAATGCCGCTCGTGAATTAGGCCAGACCTGGAAAGTCTCTCCTTCGGTAAGAATTAACCCTGGCCAGACTTTCCTGATGGCTGACATCGAAGGCTGCGGCGCCGTCCAGCATATATGGATGACTCCGACCGGAAACAACCGTTTTAACATTCTGCGAATTTACTGGGACGGGGAAGAGGAACCCTCTGTGGAATGTCCGGCTGGGGACTTCTTTGCCTGTGGTATGGGCAAGTATGTCGGGGTCAATTCTCTGGCGGTCTGTGTCAATCCAAAGAGCGGATTCAACTGTTACTGGGTGATGCCGTTTCGCAAACGCTGTAAAATTACGATGACTAATATCGACGCCAAACCGATGGTGCTGTATTATCAAATAGACTACACCCTCACCGATGTCCCGAAGGACGCGGCTTATTTTCACGCTCAGTTTCGCCGCGTAAATCCCCTTCCTTACAAGCAGGATTATACTATTCTTGACGGCGTCCGCGGAAAGGGCCAATACGTTGGAACATATATGATCTGGGGTTCGAACAGTCCAGGCTGGTGGGGTGAAGGGGAAATTAAATTCTTTATGGATGGCGATACAAAATTTCCCACGATTTGTGGAACCGGCACCGAGGATTACTTCTGCGGCTCTTATGGTTTCAGCAAATTCCAGGGTAGAGGCTATCAGGAATTCAGCAGTCCTTACGCGGGTATGCCGCAGGTCATAGAGTCCGAAACACAGCCGCGTTTTGGCCTTTACCGCTGGCACATTCAGGACCCTGTCAGATTTGAACAGGACCTCAAAGTAACCATGCAGGCGCTGGGCTGGCAAAGCGAAGGAAGGTATCTGCCCCTGAAAGACGACCTTTCTTCCGTTGCCTACTGGTATCAGGCCGAACCTCATGCACAGTTCCCGAAACTGCCTGCAAAAGAATCTCTGAAAAATTGAATAATCACAGGTCTTAACTTTTGAAGAGGTCCCGGCAAAATGGCTGATACAAGAGAGATTGAAAAAGCATACGAGCAGGCAAAGCAGCGATATGCCGAGCTTGGTGTTGACACAGAAACGGCAATGGAAAGGCTCCGCGAAACAGCGATATCACTGCATTGCTGGCAGGGCGATGATGTTGGAGGATTTGAAAAGGCCGAAGAACCTCTCAGCGGTGGCGGCATAATGGCTACCGGCGCCTACCCCGGCAAGGCACGAACCGCCGATGAGCTGCGTGCGGATTTGGAAAAGGCGTTGAGCCTGATACCGGGCAGGCACCGTCTTAACCTGCACGCGATGTACGCAGAGACAAAAGGCAAAGTCGAACGTAACAAGCTGTCCGCCGAGCATTTTACCACTTGGATTGACTGGGCCAAAGCAAACGGCCTGGGAATGGATTTTAACGGCACCTTCTTTTCACATCCGAAAGCCGAAAGCGGTTTCACATTGTCCAGCGCCGATGAAGGAATACGCCGCTTCTGGGTCGAACACGGTATTGCATGTCGAAAAATCGGCGCTGCAATGGGAAAGCAATTGGGCACGCCCTGTGTAACGAACTTATGGATTCCGGACGGATATAAAGATATTCCGGTTGACCGCAAGGGACCTCGCCAGCGCCTTAAAAAATCGCTCGATGAAATATTCGCCGAACCAATGGATAGAAACTTCCTTCTGGATGCGGTCGAAAGCAAACTCTTCGGCATCGGCTCGGAAAGCTATGTCGTCGGCTCTCATGAATTCTATTTGAGTTATGCTCTCGAAAATAAAATCCTGCTCTGCCTCGACACCGGACATTTTCATCCGACTGAAGTTGTATCCGACAAGATATCATCCGTCCTGACATTTCTCGCTGAAATACTGCTACACGTCAGCAGGGGCATACGCTGGGACAGCGACCATGTTGTTATTCTCTCGGACGAGCTTCGTGCCAT
>JABMRO010000330.1 GCA_013202635.1 Planctomycetota bacterium | reverse complement strand
TGATGTCACGGATGAAATTGCCTCTCAGGATAAGCCCCTTGCCGGCAAAGCAGTAGATACCGGCACCATCGTGCAGCTCCTGCATCGCGTGATAAATCAGATTGTGCTCAATACGGTTATTTTGCCCGCCCCAATTAATGGCCGTGTAAGGCGTCTCGTGAATCTCGTTGTGGCTGATTTCACAATCCCTGCCGCCACCCTGCAATGCAATAGCGCTGGGATATGTAAGGCCAACATTGCGGATGTGATTATCGATAACAACATTTGAGGTCCCGCTGCACCTGATGCCGCAGGCGCCGGTGTGATGCACATTACATCGCTCAATGCGCAGGCCGC
Organism: Planctomycetota bacterium; assembly: GCA_013202635.1. Classification (GTDB taxonomy): domain Bacteria; phylum Planctomycetota; class Phycisphaerae; order Sedimentisphaerales; family Anaerobacaceae; genus NIOZ-UU13. The sequence goes on along the minus strand of JABMRO010000330.1, from coordinate 19,098 downwards.
TGCCGGAAGCTTTGATTCCCTGCCCACCAACGTTGACGATTTCAAGCTCAAGCAGCCGGCAGTTCCGAGCCGACGCTATGGTAACAGCCCCCTCGAATTTACCCGCACCGAAGCCCCCGGCCTCAAGCGGCGTTGTCGTAACCGAGAGCGTTATGCCTCGAATGGTTATATCCCCTGCAGGCTTATCTTTGGTCCCTTCAATACGAATGATAGATTCGATGGTCGGCGCAAAAGCTTCTACCTTTGCCATATCCTCACCGGGCAGAGGCCAATAAACTACCTTGCCCGCCGAGCGGTCCAGATACCACTGTCCAGGTCTCGTCAAACCTTCGCGCACGTTGTGGACAACATACTTTTTAACTCCGAACGCCCCCGGCGGGTGACCCGATGGATTGGTAAAGGTAAGAGTATGAGAGACTGTATCCATAACCAGGATGCCTACCATCGACTCGTCCCACATGTGATATACGGTAACTTCCGCGTTGTTAATGTCCAGCCACGGGCCGAGGTCCTCCGGACGATATTTTAACGTGGTCAATTCTTCTTTCGTCGGCTTGCGTTTCCATCCGCCGCCGGTAGTGCTCATCCAGGGCACATTGAAATTGCTGAGATGTTCGAAATACCCTTTCTCGGGCAACCGGGCACGCGGGCAAAAACGCCCGTTGACCACCAATGCCCGGAAGTCCCAGCTTCCGCTTTTAACACCGGGCAACTCGGCCGCATAGAATTCACGGGCAGGATGCCCGTGCCACTTCTTCCAGCCAATAATTTTTCGACCGCCATAGATATAGACCCTGGCCCCGGGCGCCGATTCTATGCTCAGGCCCGCATCTCTGTCGGTAAGTACCAACGGCTTATCGAAGAAGTACCGGCCTTGCTGAATAATTATTTTTTTCTGCCGTTTCGTGCCGAGCTTGCGCGAAGCCTTGCACGCCGCTTCAAGCGTAGCGAACGGACCGTCCGTCCGTTTTGCATTCGCCCGGGGCAGTCGGCCCGACCAGGAATCATCACCGTTCACAGCAACATAATAAACACTGTCCCGGGCGCCGCTTTCTTCGGCAGATGCAAACGCTAAACCAACAGCTTGCAATAAGCCCGATTCCGGCATTTGACAGCACGTTAAAAAAGCCAATAAAACCATAATCGTAATATGATTTCGGTATAATCGATTTTCCCTCATTTCCTGCTCCACTAAGAACTTAAACAAATGATTCAGAAATTTGGTGACAAACTAATACTGTTTTTAACAAAAACCGCTTTAATAAAGAAGCATAAAATCCGTGCCTGAGCCGAGCGAATATAAAAAACGAATTTGCCAAAATTATCCTGTGCTATTATTATGTTCGGCATGTAAACAAAAATTGTATTTAATCAGTCAATCGGGGTCAGTTATGGACGTATCTGAAAACGTCATTCCGGCTTTGCTGCTTACGGCCGTCGCGGGTCTTTCGACAGGGATAGGAAGCGCCATCGCCTATTTTATCAGGAAGCCAAAGGTTATTTATCTTTCTTTTTCGTTGGGCTTCTCGGCCGGCGTGATGATTTACATATCTTTTATGGAGCTATTATCATCGGCCATGAAAACATTAGGCGAATTTCGGAGCATCATTGCCTTTTTCGTTGGGATAGCCGTCATCGGCATTATAGATATCCTGATACCCGAAGTCGAGAACCCACACGAATACAAAGGGCTTGATGATACTTCGAAACAACGGACAAACGAGTCCCTGATGAGAACCGGGCTTTTAACCGCCTTAGCCATCGGGATCCATAACTTCCCTGAGGGCCTGGCCACCTTCGGTACCGCTCTTACCGACGTCAAGCTTGGTCTATTTATAGCCATTGCAATTGCCATTCACAACATCCCCGAGGGTATCTCGGTATCAATGCCGATATTTTACGCAACAGGCAGCAAAAGAAAGGCGTTTTTCTACTCATTCCTTTCCGGTGTAGCCGAGCCTGTGGGAGCCATGGTAGGCTATCTGATATTAATGCCGTTTATATCCGAGAACCTTATCGCATGTCTTCTGGCATTCGTCGCAGGAATTATGATATATATCTCGATGGACGAACTGCTTCCTATGGCTCACCGCTATGGCCATGGACATACGGTGATTGCAGGGATAGTCTTAGGGATGCTCGTTATGGCGTTCGGTCTTTTGCTGCTCTAATTACCCTCGCAATTTTCCAAAACAGGAACACAGAAGAACAGCTACGATACTCTCGGAATTACTTAGCGGGCTTTCTGTTTTCGCGACAGAATTTCCCCATTAACTCCATCGCCTTATTCAATCTTTCGGCGGAGCCGTCCATCTTAGCATAGGCATCGACCAACTCCAGCAGTTCCGTGTCCGGCTCAACCAGGCCATAGTGATGCCCAACGTTGACAATCGCGGCATCGAGGCCATACTCCATTGCCTTTGCAACATAAGCCCTGCAGACGCCAATCTTCCGGCCGGGCAGGTCGCGAGCGCAATTGCTTACGCCAAGCGAGCAATGCACATCTTTGAACTGCGGGTCGCTTTTGATTTTCTTTATCGTCTCGAACGCCCTGTACGTATAGCCTGGCACATTTGGCTCCATCGGCATATCTATAGCTAATGGGAACACGGTCGAATCGAAAAATATTTCATCGGGTGCAAAGCCGTATTCGCCAACCGCTTTGTCGAAAATCTGCTTAGCTATGGAATACAGCTCATCAACCGAGTGTGAGCCTCCCGGGCCGGTTGACGCCTCTTCGCTGACTAAAAGACCAATGAACGCAAAATCGTAATCCTTCTTCAAAGGCAAAATGCTGTCGGTCGTATAGACTTTGACTGAGTTGATAAGCGGCTTTTTGACTTTTTCGTCGGTATTATACCACTCTTTTAAGCCGGCTGTCAGGACATCGTTGTTACTGCTGTCGATACAAACCGGAACGCCACTACCCCACTTGCGTACAAGCCTGACGTATTCGGCCATCATATCGACACAAAGCTGCGGCTCGTCCTCGCCAAAGGCATCGAGATTAACCGCTATATAATTCGCACTATCAGCAGCCTGCGATTCAATTAAGGACTTAATATAATTCAACGGCTCAGTTTGTTTTGAATAGGCCCCGGAGCCGAGCTGCGCTAACTGTTTCATAATCGTAGCGATTTTCGGAATCGAAGCGTGGATCGATTCGCCAATAGTAATAAGCGGATTCTTTATCATACTTTCCTAAATAACAAAATTACCATCCGTTCGCTATTCTACTTATAACCTGTATATACAAACACTTATACAGTCCAACTGCTTCTATCGTATTATTTTTTGGAGTTATTACGACCTCTAAAACTACGCCTGTGAGCATTTTTTCGTTGTGGATAACCTGTTGATAACCCCAAAAACACTCCTTAAGCCACTGTCGGATATCACCAAAAAATACCAGAAAAAAAAGGTAGTCTTTTGAATCGCTGTTTCTATGATCTGCTTGAATCGCATTAATTCTTATATAACATCTTATTAACAAACACGTTACAACTCCCGATAAAGCCGGGGCTCAAAATCCTTTTCATCTTTCACCCAGCGAGCCGCCAGTATGCCCAAATTCCCCCGGTTTTGCAATGGATTCGTGAAAAATTATCCTGTTAGTGGATAATTCAAGGAAATATTTCTCACGATTCTTATTTTAGGAGTAGATAAACACACCTCAGAAAGCTACGTGTCCCGACAAAAACCATGATTTTCCCCTCCCAAAAAACTTCTTTAACCATCCGAGCCGCACGGCTGCAAAATCAAATATATCTTACAAAAAGTCTCGGCACCTCAATATTTAACCACTACTAAAGTTCGTGGAGTTATTTCGGATAAACGCAATCTACCGCGACTTTTTGAAACTTTCACATCTCCATCGTTCGGCAGAACCAGCTCTTTTCGCATCCGGACAAGCTTCGAGAATGTAAGAGTAGCATCGACCGGCTCATCATTGAAATTCTCGACAATCAGGTAATCTTCGCCAATAAGGTACAAGGCTACTTTGTTCGGAGCGTCAAATTTTATTCCCAACGGCCACAATAATTTGTCCCTGATGGGTTTTATCTGTTCGCGTGTCAGTTCGAGCAGGCTGCGAGGCTTACCTTTTACTTTCAGGATTACTAAATTTTCATCATCGAGATTTATGCCATCCAACCTTCCGGCCAGCCCATCCGTTATAAGCACCGGCTTTCCTGCAGCGAGCATTCTTTTTAGTTTAGCTGGGAATTCCGGGTCTTTGAGTGCGTGGACCGGGAAAAAAGCTGCCTTCGTATCAGAGCGAACTTCAGCATCAGGCACAAGAGGCAAGCCCAACATCCCCACAAAATCATATACGTACTGCTCATTATACGCATCACTGTTTGGGGGCTTCGGAGCATGAATGCCTCTGATTGGTTTATTGCGCACCAGCCTGGCAAGCTTGAACAATCCGGGAATCTCCTCTCGCAACTTTTCCACATTAGCCGGCCCCGTATCCCGCAACAGAGAGCCGTAACAAAACAGCAGCATCTCCCTGGCATCAGCCAATACAGTCTGGCGAGCCTGTTCTACGTACGTATTTTCCGTCGTTCCATAAGGGTCGAACCACCCGCCACCCGTTTTCAATCCTCCTATTCGGCCAAGCCATCGCATAATGTAATAAGCCTCGTACTGAACTTTTCCTCCCCAGCGCTCATTTTCATAATCGCGCGTCTCGGTACCAACCCATATCTTCTCGTAGTCGGCTGTTTGGCGCAAAACCTCATATCCCCGGTTATGGAAATTGTCGTACCATTGCGGATACTTAATTATGATTTGAACATTCGGATTAACTTTTCTTGCCGGAGCCAATATCTTATCACGACCAACCCTAACCATAAGCTCACAACGGTAGTCAGGCCATGTCCTGTTACCGCGTGCCGCTTTGCACTCGTCGCACTGGCAGTCGGTAAAAAGAAAGTCGTCAATCATAATCTCATCGAATATCGAGGCAGTGTATTCAAAGATTTCCTGAAGCTGTTCTTGCGTACCTTTATTTGTATAACAGGAAATCAGGTTCCAGCCGGTGGAAATCTTGCCAACCTGCGTAGTCGTAACACAGCCAGAAACATCAAAACCCTCTTCGGTAAATCTTTTTTTCGCGTGCTCCAGAGTTTTTCTATCGGCTGTGTACTTGCTCCTGAATGTTTCTAAAAAAACGTGCGTAACGCCGGTCTTTTTGCACCAGTCAATAGCTTTCTTTATACCCTCCTCATTGCCCAGATGATCACGCACGTTCTGCGCCGTAAACAGCGTGGAAATCTTCAACAGGTCCTTGTTTTCATTTGCCAAATCCCACAACGCCTGAGATTGACACCTCATAGCTGTCAGTAAAACCAACGTTGTAACAGTAAATTTCAAACGTCCTGATTTAATCATTCTCCATATCCTCCAGGGCTAATGTATAAAATGTTTGTCCGTTTAATTCTCTGCGGGCTGTTTCGTTCTGACGAGTTCTACCCTGCTTACCGCAAGCGTCAGATCACCACCAAGAACGGCAATACGAAAGTCGGTCCCGTTGCATCGATTCATAAAACGGCATTGCGGTAGCGTAAAGGTGATTTTTTTCCATTTGCCGGTTCCGCCTATTGAAATATCCCGGACCGCGCGGAAAGCCCCTTCATACAGACCCTTTTTGGGGTTCGCATTGTCATACTCCAGTCGAAAGGATGAGCATCCCGCGTCCCGGTACGTAACGGACGCTGATACCGTCTTGCCGAACAGCTCGTAAGCAAACGCGTCGTCCACATTAAAATAAAGGTAACGGCTCAGGTGCGGATTCGGTTCGGAAACAATTGCCTCAACATCATCGAACTTCTTTATCTTCCAGACACCGTCGCCACCGCTTTGACGAAGGCTCAATCCCTTTGGCCTGTCCGGCTCCCAGATAACACTGTTGGCATCAGCATACCCCGCGCCAATCCTCAGATTCGTTTTCGCCCGCCACATATCTGCAAAAAGACGTGTGAGCACAATGTAGCTTCTACCGTATTCACGGCTGTGCGCCACATCCGTGCCCTCGTGCCATTCGTTCCAGGTCTCGACGTGCGCAATCCAGGGCCTGTACTCGGGATTCAGTTGCAGAGCTTTTAACCATCGGTCAATATAAGTCCGGCCGTGATGCCTTTCGACTATCAGCGGCGTTCTGCCCGGAACTGCGGTGTGGTCGTATCCGGGGCCCAGAGAAACGACATGTTTGTAAAGAAGCGGCCCGTTTACCGCACCACCCCAGGAATATGTAGCTTCAGCCTGTCCTTTCCACTGGGGCGATTTTACTATGAACGGCTCCAGGCCGAAATCGTTTTGGAATCTGCGCCTTACGTAATCAAACTGTTTAGTGTCCTGTTTTTTTGCAAAGGCAGCCGCGTACAGAAAAATAATCGGCCTGCCGTCGATACGCGCCCATTTCGAAGGCGGTATAAGACTAAAAAAATCCCGTATCGGCGTATAGAACCAGTCCTTTCCGAATTCCGTTGCCAAATCAACATGATAGCTCGGCCCGTCTTGATTGAAACTGTTCCACCTGAGTATCGACGTATCATAAAACAAGGCAATTGCCGGCGGTCGAAGGCCTTCCTTCTGTAAAGCACTATGCGCCTCCGCCAAAGGCGCCAATCCTTCAAAGCTCCAGCCGTCATACTTTCCCGGCACGCCCCAGAAGACCGGCATCAGAAAATCAACGCCGGCGTCGATCATATCCATTAACTGCTCTTTATGCCAGGAAGCCCGCTTGTAGCTGATATTATTCATATCAGCCGGGTGAGTCGTCAGGGCGTCCGTGCCGTTATGGTTGATAATATGACTCTTTGAATCGATATCATACCAATAGAAATACGTCGTACCAACTATCGGCTGACTATGTTCAAACGTGTCGGCATCTTCGTGGTCTTTGGCCTGTAATGGAAAAAACTCTCCGGGCGGTTTTGAGGGCAGCTTATTTTTCGCTGAAAGAGGTGCGCAAAACACACATAGCAACAGTATTGAGAGGCGGGTTCTGTTATGTATCATAGCCATACCTGATATCAGACTCCAATCGGCTGGATAAACACCACAAAAAGATAACCTAAAGAATCAATCTTTTTTGAACGCCGTTATTTTCTTTTTTAGCGCCCGGCAGGCCACCGCCGGGTCGCCGGCTTTCGTCACCGCAGCACAAACCGCAATCGCCGTGGCACCCGCTTTCAAAACATCTTCCACATTGTCCGGCGTTATACCGCCGATAGCCACATTGCCTATGCCGGTACCGTCAAGTATCTTTTTTGCCTGCCTAACATAGTCCAGACCGACTGCCGGCGCGGTTGGTTTGGTCTCGGTGGCAAATACGGGCCCCAGAGCGGCGTATGTAGGCCGCTCTTCGCAGGCGGCACGCAATTGTTTGGGCGAATGAGTGCTCTTGCCGGTTATCAGCGGAGTCAACTGGAGTTTGCGCGCCTGCTCGACAGGCAAATCATTCTGGCCAAGGTGAACGCCGTCGGCGCCTGAAGCAGCCGCGACATCAACCCGGTCGTTTATTATGCTAAGAACGCCCGCTTCTTTACATATCCGCGCGAATTCAACAGTAATAGCAAAAAGCTTATCGTCCTCGATAGCCTTGGCACGCAGTTGGATGCAATCGGCACCGCCGGCAACGCACTTGTAAGCTAAGGATATAACCTCGGCCGGAAGGTTGCTGGTAATAATTATATACAGTTTGACGCTTTTGTATTTCTCGGAAGTATCACTGAAGAGGACAATATCTTTCTCGAGGGTATAAGCGGCATATCGCAGCTTTTCGACCGTCTCGGCCACCGATCGGTCCAGTGTCTGGGTCATCTCGGCAAGCACCCTCAGGGCCTCGGTTAGACGCTTACAGCCGGCAGTAAAACAATCTCTCAGTTCGCCGCGTACAAGCTGGTTATCAACTGTCCTGCCGACGCCCACATCACCCAGGGTATCTCTGCCCGAGATAAGCCGGCTTGCATCGAGCCTGCCGATTGCAGACGAAAGCTCGTGCCGAATCTGCTTTGCTCGTTCGGCAAGCGGGCCCGAATTCAAAGCAAATCTGCAAAACTCTTCTATCACACGAATCGCTTCGCGGGCACGATTGAAATTGGCATCAATAATTCTGTAAACCGCACACTCCATAAGACCTATGATTATACGAACCAATCCTGGTATTGAGTAGTCAAAACTACGCAAAACAACGAGGGAATACCGTAAAACCTTCCGGCAGGCATAAAGAAAATGGCCATCGCGCAAAAAAAACGGAGCCGACCCTCCTCCGGAGCGACCCCGCTAAACCAAAATTATCAACAAAACCAGCAATGCCGATCTTGGATTTTTCAAAATCGGACGGACGCATCCTCCTCTTAAATATGTTTAGGCCGTCCGCCCAATATAGCTATCAAAACAGACAAATTAAACTTACGAGCAAAAAATGTGCCAAATAAAATTCATGTAATTAGAAATCAGCATTAACAATATATAATATCTTATATAACAGTGAGTTACGCTCATAAAATCCTTTTCTACGCAAAAAACAGTGATATTACATTTTAACACTACGTTGATATATATCAACGCTCATTGTGCCCACATCGCCCATATTCACTTGCTATAGGCTTTTATAGGTCGTGCTTTGACGGTATTAATGCTATGTTGAAAAAATACAACACAGGGTGAATGAAATGAACATTTAAGAAAAAAGAATATTAGTTTTAATCCAGCGCATCAGCACCAATCTTCTCCTTGTTCAAATATTTAGTAGAACAAACGCGGTTTGTCCAGCGACATAGCCAGCGGTCAAAAAGCACCTTCCTGCCGCTTCTCTGCTGGTTGATTTGAAATACTGTGCTTTTTCGCCAGCCTATAATTTCATCTGAAATCCTTTTGACCTCTTCCTCAGCCAGCTCTATCCTGGTCAATTCAAGCGGATCCTCACTCAAGTTATAGACACAGGACGTTCTGTCCGCCGGATTGTAAATGAATTTACGCTCCCCCTGAACAAAGCCCGAAGGGCCTTCCTGCATCCAGCCGGAAAAATAGACCTTGCGCCCATCCGGGACGGAACCGAGCACATTAATACCGTCGAAGCCGACCTTCTCTGTTTCAAAGCCTAAAAGCCCTAATAATGTTGGTGTTAGATCAACCGAACTAACGAGTTCGGTAACCTTCTTTCCCGGCTCTACCAGAAGTGGGGCACGCACACAAAAGGGTATGCGCAGGGCCTCATCGAACGCTATCAAAGCATGACCATGCTGACCGTGCTCACCGAACGCCTCGCCATGGTCGCCAACAACACAGAAAATTGTTTCGTCGGTCAGTCCCAATCTTGCAAGCTCCACGTCCAGGGCCGCCAGAAAGCTATCAATATAGCGAATTGACTGTTGATAGCGCTCGATCGGCTCTTTTGCCGGCGCGTCGAACCATTCAGGAACTTCGTAAGGGTCGTGAGTAACCGAGCACAGAACAGTAAGAAAGAACGGACTCTCGTCAGCTTTTATCCATTCAGTAATGGGCTTTAGCAACGAGAATTCATCGCTTGCCAGGTAACCGAGAAAGTAGTTCGGGTCATTCATGTCATTCCTGGCCCAGAATTTATCGAAACCAAGGTTATATACCAGCCCGGGACGGGATTCGAAGTTACCCAAAGCTGATTGGAAAAACGCCGTCCTGTAGCCCGCTTTTTTGCTAAGACTAGTAACTATACCGGGATAGTGCTTCTCAACAGGAACCGTCTCAGCGAGGTCCTGAGAAGCGGACGAAAACCATCCCGTCAAAAGGGCAAACAGTGCTTTCGTAGTATGAGTCAGGGAGGAGCGAGTGTTTGAAAACTCCACACCCTGTTTGGCTATAGTCGCAAGATATGGCGTTGAATTACTTCCACTGTCTGCAAGTGAGGTGTATTTGTATTGGACTCCTTCGAGAACAACCACAATCACGTTACGATCCAGTTGGTGTTCTTTACGCGTAATTTCTAACTGTTCGAAAGCAGGTATTTTTCTCTCAGGTAGAAAAAGCTGCCGGTTATCAGAGATAATAACGCTCATAATTGCCCGCAAATGGCAGTTATAATGTAATCCTAAGGAAGCTATCTGTGGAGAGCTTGCCTTGGATACTGCGCCGCGAACCAGAATGCTGCTGACAATAATAACCAAAGAAATAACTATTCTGGTTAAAAAACGCTTTCTGTTGTAATTTGGCGGAAGGGGGTTTGCCAAAACGAAGAAGAAGAAAGTAAGAGCAACCGCACTGGGACCGAGTAAAATAAACGCCGTCATGGGCATCTTTAAGAGATTAACACCGATGATATGCAACGTGTGCAGCGGGGCCCTTCCTAATGACAAAAGAACTCTGGGTAAAATCTGTGTTCCGGTTCTGATCAGCCAGCCGGCATTCATAACCGCCCAGGTGCACACAACAGCAGCGATAATAGTAGCTGTACGCAAAACCCATTTCCTGCGCCACCGAAAACAAACCATCGCCAGGATAACTTCAACTGCTAACAGAAAAGAGATATCAAGAAGAACCCAGCCAAGGTACTCACTAAGGTAACTGTTACGCCAGGAATGAAAAAGTTTCACGACAAGTGTGCAAAATAAAGCCATGAACATAATGAAGCTGTAAGCACGGGGAGCTAATATGTTATACAGGCGCCGAAGCAACGTAACTCTTGTGTCTTCACAATCGGATTGCAAATGCTCAGAAGTCATAGCTTGCCAAAATACTAAAAGTCACAGAAAATAGCAAGCTGTTGCTTTCGTCCAAAGGACAACATAAATTGTGGTTTTATTTTTTATCCGGAGAAACTTGCAACCGCATCCAATAAAATATATTTTATTGAGCGCACCTCTTTTTAACATCGTTAAGAATACTAATAATTAATAAATAAAAAGTAGTAGTATTAATCATATGGCCGGTGAAATTGTTACATTTACCGCAGAGGCGGCTCATAAAGCTTTACCGGGGCGTTAGTTGGATGGAGAAAAATCGTTTTTATACTCGTGGAAAACATGTGAAATTAAGTATGTTGTACCGAGGGCAAACTAACAATAGTAATTACTGGTTAGTGTTGGACTGATAGTTAGTATCGTTTCTAACGCACTTATTAACAGCTTATCCACTATCATTGGGACTATTATGTTAGAAATATTTTCGAGTTTTTCTTTAGAATTGTTTTGACATATTAGTTAACTACGAAACAATATATATATAAACATTATTAAATAAAGAGAAAAGGAGATACCAGGATGCCTCTCGAATTTGAATTATGTTTAAGAAGACCGTTCACATTGCTGTCTCATGAGGCCCTTCTGAATATCTACTATTCAGCCTCATGCTTAAAGAAAAAGGCGGGTGAGTTTCTCAGGCCTTTTGGGCTGACGGACGTCCAGTTTAACCTTATGATGCTCCTTAAGTACCAGAGCGACCCTGAGGAGGGCCTCAGTCAGGCTCAGTTAAGCGACATGATGCTCGTAAATCGTGCAAATATAACTTCTCTTATAGACAGGATGGAGAAAGCGGATTTAGTTATCCGCACGCCTGCTCCGGCCGACAGGCGCTCCAATATAGTAAAGCTGACCGGCCGGGGCAAGGAGTTGCTCACACAGATTGAGCCGCTTTACACGAAGGAGGTCAAGCGGATAATGGCCGTCCTCAAGCAGACCGAGCAAAAGACCGTCATCGCAATGCTCGAAAAAATCCGGGGAAACATTACCGAACAAAACGGGACCAAAACACGTAATGTTAGCCTTGTAAGGGTGTAAGGAGTAAATTATGGATGAGCAGGTTAAACGGACAGTTAGCACGCAGGAAACGCCTTTGTTTGTAGGCCTTGACGTTGGCAGCAGCTTTGTGCATTACGTGGTTCTTAATAGAGACAAAGACATAATATATTCTCCAAACCCGATAATGCACTTCGCCGACCCTATTGGAGCTATAAAGCAAGCCTGGTGGGACATAAATGAGAAGTTTGGCAGCGAAATAATCAGGAATACAGCGTTTACCGGAAGCGGCGCGGAGTCATTCCCAAAAGTAATGAAGGGCGTGACTTATGTGTTTGACAGCGTAGCGATTCCAAAGGGCGTCGAGACAGCCCAGCCGCAGGCCCAGTACATCTTCCATATAGGCGCGAAGGACTCGTACTTTTTCAACCTAAAGCAGATAAACGGCAAAAAGATTATTCAGGAGTGGAAAACAGGTACCAAGTGCGGCGGCGGATCCGGAACGCTGATTGAAAAGCAGTGCAGAAGGCTGTTTGAAGGGCAGGTCGTCGCCCCTGAACTTGAAGATGTCGCCCCGGAAAAGGATGAAAGCACGAAAGAAAATATCAGAATAAGGAACAGGCAGAAGCAACAGGCAAGATTGGGAGAGATGTTTATAAGAGCCCAAAAAGAGGCTGAGCTTTCAAAGCAGCCGAGTGAGTTTCTGGCCCGATGCGGCGTTGTTATTCAGTCCGACTTGATTCACAAACAAAATGAAGGCGCAAAAAGAGAAGACAATTTGGCGGGGCTTTTCAGAACGGTCGCAAGAAACTATAAAATCGACGTTCTCGGAGCAAGGGAATTCAAGGACTGTGAAGATGCCGACGTCGCTATCGCGACCGGCGGAGTACTGACTAATGACCTTATAAGAAAAAACCTCGAAGAGTTCCTTGAATTGCATATAACAAGGCCGCAGCATTACCACAACATAGCGGCCATAGGCACGGCGGTTAAAGGGATAGAGCAGGACAATAACGTTGTTTTTAGTATCGACCAGCTCGATAAAGTCGCCGCGTACAGCAGGGAAAACAGACAGTTCACCCCCGCCCTTCTCGAATGCCTCGACAAGGTGAACGAGAACAGCGTTACCTTAAAAGGAGAAATACCCGCCAATACAGAGGTTGTGCTTGGAATCGATGGAGGAAGCACAACCACGAAAGGCGCCCTGGTTGAGTTGAGAACGGGCAAGCTACTCGACAAACTTTACATCAAAACTCACGGCAATCCGGAGGAATCGTTAAAGCGCGTTCTGAAGTACCTTGGCAGACACAGAGACAGAGTAATTGTAAAGGGAGTCGGGGCGACAGGCTCGGCGAGAAAACTGTATGAGAAGATTCTGGTCAGCAAAAAGAAATCAGAAGAACTGGCTAAACAGGGTATAGAACTTGCAGACAGAGTAACCGACGAAATCACCTGTCATGCCCTCGGCGTAAAGCATTGCAATCCCGAGGTTGATACAATATTCGAAGTGGGCGGCCAGGATATGAAGTTCACCAGTTTTTCTCAGGATGGAACGGTCAAAGAGGCGAAAATGAATTATAGCTGCCAGGCCGGCTCAGGCCAGACTCTCGAGAATATGGCTGACATCATAGGCCTGAACGTTGAAAATTCCCTTCAGCAGGCCGCTCTCAAAGCGGACAAGGTTCCGGTGATTGACTCAACGTGCGGTGTTTTTATGGAGATGGATGAGAATAGGCTGATCGCCGAAGGTTTCAGTAAAGAGGAAATCGCTGCGGCGATAGTCAGGGGGACTGCCGCCAGTTATTACTACAAGTTCGTCGGAGGTTCGCAGCACGCCGGCGATAAATGTTCTGCTCAGGGAGGCCCTCCTTTGGGAAAGGCCTTCCTTGCGGCACTTGCCCAGGTATCGGAAAAGCAAATAGAGGCTTATCCTCACAGAGAAATGTTCGGAGCATGGGGGCAGGCTCTGGATATAATCGAGAATATAAAACAGTTGGAAGCACAAGGCAAAAGCTGCGAAACCGCATTCAGAGGCTGGGGCTTAGTCGATATGCCTTTCGAGAAGGACAAAGTGTCATGTAAAGAGCTGTTTGAGGGAAAGACCTGCGGTATGAGAGATTGTCAGCTCGAAGTATTTTCCATCGAGGATGACGAGATAATCACAGGAGGTTTTTGTCCGAGGGGAAATTCCGAGTCGGCCAAAAAACCGAAAACGAACTACGTGGACAAATATCATAAGATATATGACAAACACTTCAAAGAACAGGGAGGCCTGCTGGACGAGCTGTCTGATTTAAAAATAGACAAGCAGCAGACGGTGACTGTAGGAATCAAAAGAAGCACCGCGACGCTCGGAGAAAAAGGAATCTGGAGCGCGGCTCTGTTCAAAAAGCTCGGGTTCTATCCGGTCGTATCACCTAAGACAGATAAAGAAATCGCCAAGATAGGCGTTGACAATTCGAGAACGGAATTCTGTATTGCAAGAAAGCTGGCAACAGGACACGCGGCGGTGTTAAATAGACACCCAGACGTAGAATACCTTTTTAATCCGAGTTTTATCGAATTGAGGACCGGCACGCCTCCGGACCTGAAGTATTGCATTTATACCGAATCGGAGGGCTACATCTTAAACGATGTTCTCTCGCTCGATAAAGACAAACAGATAAATCCCATCCTGCACTTTGGCGATGTCGAACTCCTCGTCCGTGAGATTAGAAAGGAATTCGACAGGCTGAAATTTGGCTTCACCGACAGACAGATAAAGGATGCTATCAAATATGCCGACGCCGCTGAAAACAAATTCAAAGCCGAACTCTACGACGAAGGAGACAAGTTCCTCAAAAAGGTGGAGCGGAACAACGAAAAGGTTTATGTGGGTATCGGCAGAGATTATGTTTTGCTTGACCCGGAAGCAAGCTCGAACTCAGGGGCGATGTTATCACAGATCAGGGGATTAAATTACATACCTCAGCTTTTTCTGGAGCATAAATTCTTGGATATTTCTCTTGACGAGGTGGTTGAGAACGAATTCTGGGTGCAAAGCGTTAAGATATTGAAGGCCAATATTTTCGTAGCGAACCATCCCAATTTATTCGCTATAAGGATGATGAATTTTGCCTGCGGCCCGGACAGCTTAAAGATTTACCAGGAAGAAAAAATACACCAGGCGGCGAACAAGCCTGTTCTTGTCCTGCTGACGGACGCTCAAACCAACAATGCCCCGTTTGTAACCAGGACCGAAGCTCACGAAAGGGTGGTAAACCAGAGCAGACCGGGCAAATTGAACTTTGAGCAGCTCAAAAGGCGCAAACATGATAACTCTGAAGAAAGGACCTGGCTCATCCCTTATATGGGAGACGCCAGTTACGTCGGGGCCGCCGGCCTGAGATATTTCGGGGTAAACAGCAGCGTATTACCGACCAATACACAGAGGGGTTATGAAATAGCGAGAAAGCACATCTACACCGAAGTTTGCCATCCGCTAAAAGGCGTTGTCGGCGACGCAATCGGTTTCCTGCAGGAAGAGATCGAACGAAAAGGTAAAGAATACGTCGAGGGCCACTATCTTGTTATGATTCCGACAACGAGCGGCCCGTGCAGATTTGGTAAATACATGGAATTAGTCAGAGAGTTTCTTGACCGTGAAGGTCTGCAGAAGGTCCCGGTGGCGGGGCCGTCTTCAGAAAGCGATTATCAGGACATACCTTTTCCCGGGAAGCTCAGCTCGTCGAACAAAACCAAAATGCAGCAAATGTTGTTCAAGGGAATAAAAGGATCGGATTTGCTGGAAGATATAACCTTGAGATTTCGTCCGTATGCAGAGGATAAAAGACAGGTCGAGGAGCTAAAAGCGGACAGGTTAAGCGCACTTGAAAGAGCCGTCGAAAACGGTGCTGAAACAGCGAAGCTGGCAGCCTGGGGCGAGGAAACGGTTTCCAGGTTCAGGGAAATAAAACTGCGGGACCACCAGAGATTTCCTCTTGTTCTTTATATAGGGGAAATCTATATGAGGCAGCACGATCCATATACGAATTTTGTAGTCCACAAGCTGGAGCAGCAGGGCCTGGAAATTGTAAGGGACCCTGTTACGGACTGGCTGGATTACGTAAATAAAATGAATATAAGAAATAACAGAAGAGATATTGGGCTGGCAATAAAAAGTTTCAATTTAAGAAGGACGTTAAAGGTGACGAGAAAATTTGTTCAGTCCTATCTTAAAGGAAGATATATGTCTTCAGTCGAGGATAAAATCGCCGAGCCGTTTCACGAGGTCCTCAAGGGAAGACACGTCCTGCCAAAGCCGATTGATATGATAGAAACTTTGGAGCGCAATCACGAATGTCACGGCAATATCGAGGGGGAGTCGCCGCTAAGCACGGGTATCGCGTACCATCTTATGAACGATTTGATAAGGCCGGTTGGCGATGCCTGTATCTCGGGAATATATCATGTAGGCCCGTTTACCTGCATGCAGGAAGGGGTCGCGACCGCGAAAATAGAGGCGATGGCAAAAGAGTTAAGGAAGAAAAAGCCTGATTTGGTATTTCCGATTATTCACGCCTTTTTCGGCGATTCTCCGAGTGCAAATGTTGATTCGGAGATTGCGGTTTTCACGGAGCAGTGCTACCAGAAACGGGAAATGCTCATGGAAAAACACGGACTGAAGACCCTGTCGCCAAGGACTCCTGAAAGGATGGACATAAAAGCTGTTTCTGCAACCAAGCGCACCGCCGAATCTTTGGCTCGTGCAGAAGAATCCTGAATGAGCCGAGGATAAAATATACTAACTGCTCTGCTGTTCCGGATCATCCGGTAAGTTCAGCAATGTTTTACAGCGGCAGGTCACGGCGTGACCAGATGACACCGCCCAATAGTGTCGAGATGATAAGTATCGATAACAATACGCACATGTCACTTATAGGCCATGTGGATTCGTTAAAAATCTTCCCGCCATCGACATAATAGAAAATAGTGGTGGGATTTAACCATTTCATTCGAGGCCACCACTCAGCGATAATCGACACGAAATAGTTCGCCACCAGATAGGCGACCGTCAGCCACACAGCAGTATTACGTTGAAAACACGCAGCCGCCAGAAGTGCAATACCGCCGACGGCGATTGCGAGTATTCCACCGTTAATTGCTGTTTTGAAAAAAGAATATAGTGGGACAGCCTGGCTGAACTCATACACGTTAGTGGCAAAAACAGTGCCGCCGAACATCACCAGGACCAGTGCGAACATGCCTGTTATGGTGATAAGGCCGGCACAAATATAGACATGGGTTTTTGTGACCTGTCGACTCAAAATCAATTCCATCGTACCTTGTTGCACCTCACCGGCGAGCAGGCCGGTCGGCACGCCCACTGCAAAGAGCATGTACAGGGTCAGAACAAGTGGGTGATGATAGCCGATTGTGATGAGCCCCGATACGTTGCCAACCTGTAACGACTCGCCACCTAAGGCGGTTTTTATAAACGAAGGGAGCATGTCAAGAAACTGAATAAACGTCTTAACGCCTTCGTTGTCGTGCACTATACCGCAGATGGCTATCTGAAAAAGAAAGATCACCAATGCAATGAGGCTCCATATGGGCAAGATGCGAAGCGTCCAGAACCGCAGCAGTGGAAATGGAAACGGAGGATGTTTCTTACTGCTCATGGGCAGCCTCCTTTGGTTCGGAATCCCGATGTGTTGTTATGCTCAAAGGCTGATTTTTGTTATAGTATTGGATGAACGCTTCTTCCAAAGAGGTCTGTGGTGTTGAAATACGGTCCACAGGGTATTGCGCGAGCCACTTTAATACGGGATCGATAGATCCCTGGTAAGCAAGGTGAAGTGATTCCGGCTCCTGTTGAATCAGGCGCACGCCCGGCAGTTGGTCAACTGGTAAACTCGGTATCTGCGTTCCTTTGGCAAACCAGACCTTCAGGTGCTTTTGGCCTTGTTGCAAGATTCTGGAAATAGGGGCCAGTTCGTTCAGCCGACCCTCTCGCAATATGGCTGCGCGGCCGCACACCGCGGCCACTTCACTAAGGTCGTGAGAGGACAGCAATACGGTAGCGCCCGCCTGGGCAGCTTCGCGAATCAAATCCAAAACGACCTGTCTCACGAGTGGATCGAGACCGATTGTGGGCTCATCCAGAATGAGCACGTCGGGTTGGTGTTGAAAAGCGTAGAGGACACCCACTTTCTGACGATTGCCTTTTGAGAGGGTGCGCACGCGTCTATCTATATTCAGGTCAAGCCTCTCGGCCAGTTCCTCTTGTCGCTTGCTTATGTTTTTACCGTTGCCTAATGCGGCCAATATCCCAAGCGACCGTCGCGCCGTAAGGCCCGGCCAGATGCGAAATTCTCCCGGCAGATAACCGATATGCGTATGTTGAGTTGCCCGCCCCGGTACGATGCGCTCACCTAATACACAGCAATCTCCGCTTGTCGGCCTGAGCAGACCTATCAGACAACGTATGGTCGTTGTTTTGCCTGAGGCGTTCGGCCCGAGATAACCGAAAATCTCACCCTTTTCGATGCTGAAGGATAAGTCCTCGACACCCCTGGCTGAGCCATACCATTTTGATAGCGTCTTGACCTCAATTGCCTTCATCGTAACCTTATTCAGAATGCGGGTTCGGCATGGGTAATTTTTATCGCCGTGAGTCGGCTGTTATCTCTCTGTTTTCGTTGCACACGCACGTCAGCTCATCTTCTTTAACAGTTCTTTTCGGGCTTTGACTCGAAGGCTGGCATTCTCGTAACGCTTTTTTTCCTCTGCCGTTTTTGGCAATATCGGCGGAACGACAGTGGGCTTTTTGTTTTCATCCAGTGCAACAAAAGTCAAATGCGCCGTCGTAGCTATTACCATGTTGCCGCCGTATGGGTCTTCTCTGCTGACCTGGACGCCCACCTCCATCGACGAGCGGCCGACATAATTTATAGACGCCTTTAAGACGACCTGGTCGCCGATACGAACCGGCTCCTTAAAGACCAGCGAGTCGATGCCCGCGGTAACAACTTCTTTGCCGCAGTGCCTCTGTGCCACCATTGCCGCCACCATGTCAATCCAGGCTACAATCGCTCCACCGAACGCTGTCCCGTGAGGATTGGCCTGGTGCGGCATAAGTAAGTATCTTGTCTCCACCGCGCTTTCTTTGGGGCTTTTGCCTTTTTCATTTATCGTTTTATCAGAATTTGCGTGATTTGTCATAATGCCATATAATACCCAAACTGTTGCGGCCGGGCAAGCCTCAGCCTGCCGGCTATAAATTTAATTTGACACGGTAACGGGTTTGCCTATAATTGGTGAAATGCGGCAGCGGCTGTACATTACTAATATCCTGGAAAGGATCTCTTATGGAACGGATAAGTAACTGGGAAAAAGGTGA
>JABMRO010000329.1 GCA_013202635.1 Planctomycetota bacterium | reverse complement strand
TCGAGGTGGGGGTCGTAGGCGTAGGTGCGCGGGCCGGCGTCGGGGTCGGTGTCGGGCGTCACCAGGCCGACGGGTGGGTTGTTGAGGCGCTCTTTGCCGGTGTGTTGGTAGGATTCAATCGTGCGTTTGGTTTTGGTTGATTTTCGTCGTGCCATGTTGTGACTTTCCTTATTGTTGTGATGTTAAACGCTGGCGAGAGGGTGGCTAACTACTGAATGGATGGATGTCTGCCCGCCCCAATTATATCCCTCAACCGCCATCGCGCAACCGCCCGCCGCAGGCCAACCATTCCCCCCACATCGGCGGCGACTCCAGGCCGGTTAACGCGACCAGCTAGCAGACGACAGCTTTTCTGGACACACCTGCGGTAGTTGGACAGCATCTTTGCTTGATTTTCCAAGTAGTTGGGTACCAGTTTGGAAAACCAATCACGTTTCCTCCAAAAAAGGATGAATGTGTTCTGCGATTGCTTGGGCAAGTAGCGGAGGAACGGCATTACCAACTTGGTTGTATTGAGACAAATAGTTCTCATCATGTCTACCATAATGTTTAAGCAACTTACTTGAAATCACCGTTCTTTTTCCCATAAATCGATACCAGTCAGGAAATGATTGTAGTCTAGCAGCTTCACGTGCAGTTATATTCCTGTGTTGATAGGGATGAATAAAACTAGAATAGAACTGTGCTGGTATTGTGTATGATGGACTAAAAGGGTGTATCCGACGATTGTTCGACTTGTATGAAACTTGGGACACCTCGCCGTTGCCGCTTCGCTTCCTGGCACGATGCTCTTCGGAAACATTCAGAACAGATTGTTTCCATCCAATTTGCTTGAATCTCTTGATCACTCGTTTGGAATGCTTCATCGCGACGTGGTTGTAAAGAACTTTTTGATCGCCTCGCGCCCACTTTTGGTAATCGGTTTTAGGTTTCCCAGTATAAGGTTGTTCTTCTTGTCCTTCCCATGCGTTTATTACCGGCAAATCAGAAATGGTTTCCCATACCCAGATAGCGCGAGGCTTAGTTTCTGGTTCCGACAACTCGGGCTGTTCAGCGTTTCCATTTCGCTTTGGTAAAAAGTGTGTTGTCGATGGTTCTCCTATCACTTGTCCAAATTTGTTACCAACAATGAATACTCGCTCACGCATCTGCGGAACACCGTACTCGGCTGCATTCAAGGTCCATATTTCTATAGAATAATCTATCGCCGTAAAGGTATCTTCAATAATGTCTATAACCTTTTTCTCCTCTGCATTACGGCGTGACAAAATACCTTTTACATTTTCCATGACGAATGTTCGTGGTTGGAGATATTCGACCCAACGGGCAAAATCCTGAAAAAGGGTGTTGCGGGGATCATTCGGGTCTTTTTTCTCTGCCGGGCCGGCAACACTGAACCCCTGACAGGGAGGCCCACCGATGATAATATCAGGCCCACAGTCGCCAACCTCCAAAATCTCGTCTCTGGTCTGATATTTCGTAATATCCGCTTCGATGACCTTTTGGGAAATTTTATTGTGGCGCAGTGTATCGGCTGCCCACTTGTCTTTTTCAAGGGAGCATATAATTTCATATCCTGCCAGGTGAAATCCAAGACCAAAGCCACCTGCGCCGGCAAATAGATCAATAACTTTTAGCATATTCCACACTATACCAATTCGACTTCTGCAAATGCCGGACAATAACGGTACAAACGGACATAATTGGCTATTTCGCTTTCAGTCAAGCCAATCTCTAACGCTTCTTTACAAGCGCCCTGTGGCAATCTTTTGTCGAGATATCGACGTTCACGGAGGGTCATAACCGGCACACTAATTGTGTATGGTTCATTGTCAAACCGCACATAATCCAGATTCTTAAATTGGCACTGTTGGAAAATATCCTCGTCGCCAACCTCGTAAAATATGCCGCCTACAGTGAGCATTTTGGCCCTGTCTCTATAAACAAAATTGAACAGTGGTTGATATTTCATTTCGTGGTCAGGGGAACATAACCCGTTACGGTCTCTTAGCGCCTGTTCTATCTCGTTCATAATGAGACGGCGGCAAGTTTTAGGCATTTCTTCGCCCTCTAGATGCTTGCCCTCTATATTTCCAGGCACTTTATCACTGCCGACATCTTTTTTGAATTCTTGTAGCCTGTATTGCTCATTTTCTTCTTCGGGGGCTTTTGGGTCGGGCAGTTTATATGAGCCGGCATTTACAGTGACCAACAGCACACTGCCGGAAATAGCGTTCATACTTATGTAAGCCACATCTTGCAACACTGGCCCAACCAACCGCCCGTCGTAATCGAGCCATGTGATTGTTTTAATATTCCACAAAAGTTCAGGCAAAACCTTGTTAGAGTCACCGTACATCATCTGAATACAGTCAAAAGGCTTGTTGAATTCAAAACGGGCCTCGTAATCTTGCCGATTTTCTATACTGATCATATCTTTGATGTTCAATGTTCTATGGAACAGAATAAAGTCGGTAAAGGTGGTAGAACCAAATCCTACATACCTATAGTTCTCGACAGACTTGAAGAAAGACAGGCGGCGAAATGCCTCGCTCAACATTTTGCGCTCGGTACTTTTGGCCGGGCGGAGACGGTAGTCAAACATCCGGAAGCTCGGTTTAGCCATCAGTCTTCAATCTCCCTGGCAAAGAAGTATTCAAATGTCTTGCGTCCAATCTCACTGGCTTTGTCCATTCCGAGATATTCTTTAACAAGCTCAAACTCAGTTTTAGGAATTGTATAACTAATCCGGACTTTATCGTTCGATTTTGGGCCCGGTTTGGCCGGTTCAGGTGACACAAATTTAACTGCCACGTAGGTTTTTGTACTCATAACATGACTGAGGGGAACAATCTTGGCTCTGTCTATTGCATCTTGCAAGGGTGTTTCGTCAATTCTATCATTATCAAAGTGTTCCTTTTCATCATGTATCTTGTTCAGAAAGTCAATCACCGAACGCATCAAGACAAGCATTTGCTGGTTAACAGCCCGCCAAACTGGTGAATCCCGATCCATAGTAGTCTTGGCTGTAGTCCAGGGTAAATCTCGCGGGTCTTCCGCATCCAAAAAGACATAACCTCGAAACCTATAAAATTGGGAGTGATACACTGGAATTCGAATGGGTGTTCGGACTCCCCATCCGGTGATTTTATTAGTGTCAGGCCCCAAAACGAGCCGCTTGTTGCAAAATATGTACCAACCTCCATCCTTACCATCTGCTTGCTCTGAAACCCCCGCATATATTTTCACTTTTACCGGCCCGCCAAGTCTCTCCCAGTACGCTGTTTTGAACTCGTCAGATACCAACAGCTTGAGTTCGGGCGCTTCAAGATGTATGCCGTTAACGGTTATGTCCAACCCCTGGTCAATGCTACAAAGGTGTTCGCGTTGCAGTTCGTTAATAAGGTTGGTTATGTCATTTTCCAGGCCAAAAGATTCTTGTATACCGGGATGCAAATCAGTAACCGTTATGACCGTGCCACGTTTTTCTTCAAGGTGTTCTTCTTCCAGGTCTTCTTCGTGTTCACTGAACTTGAATTGCCACCTGGCTTGACCATCTTTACCGATATCGTCTTTCTTCCACTCTTCAACATCAACTTCCATCGTAAAGAACGAGTTCCGGGCAACCGACTCGACCTTGAATTTCTTGCCGAGTCTGAATAATGCCCGTTTCATGCCAATGCCAAATACTCCTACAGAGTGCCCCGTTTGCTCTGCGCCTTCGGGCCGGCCAAACCGAAAAGCATAATCACGTGCAGTCTGGATAGGAATGCCACCACAATTGTCTTTTATCCTAAAATAGTCTTCTTCGGCGTTGAGTTCCATGATTACCTTCAGACCTTGATAGTCACCCTCTGGGCGCAACCTTAAAGCACCATCAACGGAGTTGTCTAGAAGGTCACCGATAGCATCTCTAATAGTTACATCTCGAACCAGAATAGAAATGAACAATTCTTTCGTCGGATACGCATTGATTACTGATTTGTTTTGTTCCGTCGTGTCATTGTGCTTCATATTTATGACTCTCCTGAAAAAAGGTGATTCATCACTGGTTGGTGGTGAGACAATAGGGAAATCTCATTGAAGAACACCCATTTCTGGTGAAGTATCCCTAGAATTCACGAATACTTGTACAGTTTTCGGCTCAAGGTGGAGTACTGTCCCAACAAGTTTTTCAACCTGACCTTTTTTCAGTGGAGTCATTTATTCAAATCCTTTCACCCTCTACAGCCAGCGGATAAAGATAACCAAGATTATATCATATCACTGAAAGTGCAACCGCCTAATTGCTGAATAGATGGTCGTTTGCCTACCCGTATGCTCATTGAAAACAACGCCCACCCAATTATACCCTTCCACCACCATCGCGCAACCGCCCGCCGCAGGCCAACCATTCCCCCCACACCGGCGGCGACTCCCGCTTAGTCATCGGTGGGTACATC
>JABMRO010000328.1 GCA_013202635.1 Planctomycetota bacterium | reverse complement strand
GGGACGAGGTGGTCGTGCAGGTGGACCGGCCGATCGCCGGCCTGAAGGTAGGCGACAAGATCACGCTCGCGCTATGTTACGACGGTGTAAAGATTGACGAAATCAGGAGCAGCGCCTATGCCATTGACCCGTCAATTACGACAATGGAGATCGTCGGGAAGGTCAACGATGAATGCTTCGCTGACGGTCCGGCCGTTCTCGGTAACAACATCTACTTTTCGATTGAAAAGCTCCTGTAAGTCCATAAGCAGGCCGCCTAAATCAAAAAGACTTCGTCCCTTCTCCAAATCCACTAAAAAATCAATGTCACTGTTCTCGTCGGCCGTCCCGTTCGCTACCGAGCCGAATATTCTGACATTTGAAGCGCCGTACTTGGATGCCAGCGCAAGTATCTGCTCTTTCCTGTCCTGAATGATTTCCGGAATACCCATAATAAAACCTTATCGATAAACATAGATTCACCTTAAATGTAAATTCTAATATAAAATATGTCAAAAAGAAATCCGAAATAAGATTATTTACCGCTCCCTCACTTCTCGCGGCTCTGATTATAAACTAATCCGTGGAATCTTTGGAATCCGTGGTTTTAAAGTTCAAATAAGCAAATTCACCGAAAAGCTCTCCGGCCTTGCGGTCATAAGCAAGTGCGGCCTCGATTTCATCATCAAATCGACCGACATGCTCACGCTTTTTGTTACAGGCTATCTGGACCTCCCATTTCTTGCTGAATTTGTGAAACGATACGCCTTTGTACTTGGAACTGCAGTTGCGTTTGGGCCGTTTGTTCTGGTTATTTTGTGCCTGTGTGCAGATACGAAGATTGCTCTTGCGGTTATTCAGGCCGTTGCCGTCTATATGGTCAACGACCATGCCTTTGGGCGCGTTCATAATTTCATGGTGCATAGCAATCTTTTTATAACTTTCATTTCTATATGCGTAAAAAGTATTTCCAATTTTCTGACAAGACCATTTGCATTTATTCAGATGCTCATAATCATCGGCGTCAACGATTGTGAATTTGCCTTGTGTTAAGGGTATGTATCGAACGTCTTTGTTGGTTGACGGCGGCGGTTTTTTCCGGCGGCGGGGGGGTATTTTGGTCTGGTAGTTCCGGCAGGGAACTATGGAGTCAACAAGGTATAATTGGCCGGGGCTGTCAAATCTGTTAATGCACACCAGCAGAGACTCCGAGCCCGAGCCTGTGTGGGCGCCGCTTATCGGCTTAACGGCGTAAATGCAATTTTGACAGCTTTTGGTTTGCACGATTGATGAATAGTTAATGGTGAATAGTATTTAGTTTTTAGCCGGGGGCTAAAAAACACTCCTTCTATAATTAGAGCAACCTGCACGTTTGGTACGAAAAATGAAGGATTTAGAGACAGAGCCGGAAGCGTAAGCGCCCGGTAATAAAGCAGTTAAAATTTTTTGAAAATTTTGATTTTTGTTTTTGGTTAGTAGCGTTTTTGACCGAAAACGTGCGGATATTTTGCCTATTTTAACACAGAAAGTGGGCCGTTCTTGCCGGTTGCCAATGATGATCCTGGCCGGCTACAGCCTGAATATTGAATCTCAAATTTGAAATCTAACATTCCAGTTCGATAGAGCTAAGAGCTGAGAGGTAATGGAGAAAAGCTAAAAAAGAAATGTTTAATAGTTTCTTTTTTGCGGCGGGAATGTAAAATTGAAATAATTGTTGAGCGTGTTTCCTACATTTTACAGATTTGATGGAATATATGGGTGTTTTCTCAGGATGAGCAAAGATAAATTAAAAACAGCAGTACTTGGTCTTAGCGGCAGGGGTGAGCTTCTGCTCGAAGCTTTGAGGGGGGTGGATTATTTCGAGATTCAGGCGGTTGCCGACAAGGATACCAGCCTTGCCGAAAAAATCGCCGGCCAGTGCCAATGCGCCGCTTACGATGATTACCGGCAGTTGATAATCCAGAATCAGCTCGATTGCCTGCTTGTTGCTGCGGGCATTCATAGCTGCGATGAATATGTCAGGATGGCGATGAAAAAGAAGTGCAATATATTCAAGCTGGCCCCGGCGGCGAGGGATTTTGAAGAGGCGGTGGAGTTTGTAAGGCTTAGTGAAGAGCAGGATATAAAGTTTGCCGTCAGCAATCCGAGGCGTTTTGGCCGCAGCTTTATTACTTTTCGCGAGTTCTTGCGGCAGGGACGGATAGAGCATATTTTTCTGATGACCGCTTTTTGCTGCCTCGGCGAGGAGCCTTATCCCGGCTGGCAGACCGACCCGAAACTGGCCGGCGGCGGGGTGCTGCTGCATAACTGTTACTGGGTGATTGACCAACTGGTCTCGAATTTCGGGCTGCCTCAGCAGGTGTATTCATTAGGTACGAACAATGCTCAGGACAAGCAGCAGCGATTGTATCTGACGGAGGATACTTCGGTCGTAACGATGAAATTCAGTGATATATTTATCGGCAATCTTGTGGCGTCGCGGCGGGCGGGGACCGGGCCGAAAGAGGAATTTATAAAGCTGTACGGGAAGGATAAAATTCTAACTGTCAGAGACAGGCGGGTGACGCTCTGCGACGGTCTCGGGCAGACAATCGAGGAACTGGAATACGATGATGACGAGCATTTTTGTATGAGGGAACAACTGAACAATTTCGCTCTGAGCATATTGTCGCCGGAGACCAACAAGCTTTGCAGCGGCGGGGGCGAGAATCTGCAGGATATGGCGGTTATTGAATCGGCTTATCTTTCGGCGCGGACTGGTTTTCCGGAGGAGCCGGCCAAGGTGCTGCAGATGGCGCCGGGGCTAACGGATGAGATGCTGTTTGAGATGCCGGTAAATAATAAAAAATAAGCAATTGACAAGTAATAAAATTAATAATAGTTTGTCGGATTGTGTTGGATAACGCATTATTTGTTTAATTGTTTTGGAGAAACAGATATGGAAGAGAGTAAGAAAAAACCGGTTATGATGGGTATTATCCTCGTGTGCCTGGCTGTGGCTGGTATAATAACTTACAGCAGGCATTCCGGCGGTGGTGGTGATATAGACAGTATTTCTGATGCTGAGAAGACCTGGATGATATGTCTCAATAATGAATGTAAGGCCGAGTCTCAGATGGGTCTGAAGGCATACTTCAAATTTGTCAAAGCTGACGGCTCCCCTATGGGGCCTGCACCGGCGATGACTTGTAAAGAGTGCGGCGAACCAAGTGTTTTCAGGGCCGTAAAATGCCAAAATGAAGCTTGTGGCATTGTCTTTAAAATGAATTCTGTTCCTAACGATCATGCGGACCGCTGTCCCAAATGTATGCAGAGTGCGATTGAAGAGTCCAGAAATGCCAGAAAGAGAGAGATGGCTGGGGAATAACGAGCGATATAATCGAACGTGTGGAGCCAGCGAACGGCTTTTAGGCAGGAGTGATAAAGATTTTGTCTTTACTGTGCTTTTGTCCTGTGTGCAGATCATCTTTTGATATTGTAAAAACGAATAAGTGATTTTATAAGGCCCGGCCTTGAATGTGGTTGGGCTTTTTTATTTATTATTTACTCCGTCAGACGACGCCGGATTTGCGCTGCGCTTCAATATTTACTATTTGAGTTTCTTTGCTACGTTTTGCTTCGTTCAGAATGGCAAATTTTTCACAGAAGACCCCTCGGCTGTGCTCCCGTCTTCGCTAAAGCTACGACGAGACAAGCGGGGTGACAGTTGCGTCGGCTGCATTTGAAATGTTCTTTCGAGACTTTGACCTGCTCTGCCATGTTCAGGGCCGGGGACTTCGTTTTGAGTTTTTAACGGGTCAAGGACAGCTTTTTGGTACTTTTCCTTTCCGATGGTCAGATCCGTGAGGTTGTGATTTTTTGTTTGAATTCTTTGAGTTAAGTATGCAATGCGGTTTTGAGGAGATGGGTGGCTTGAAAGGAATTCGACTACTCTTTCTTTTTGCTGGTCTTCGAGCATCTGCATAGTCTCTACAATTCCATAAGGATTGTATCCGGCGACTACCATGTAATCGAGGCTTGCAATGTCAGCCTCTCGCTCATCCTGCCTGCTGTATCGCAGGCCTATAATTCTGCGTGAGAACTCTGCGGCCGTCATAACAGCTCCGGAAGATTGGGCGGAAGTAGCAGCGGCAAGTAAGAGGCCGATTCCAATTTGATTGCTGATGGCGTTCGATGTGTCACGTGCGACGACGTGGGCGGTTTCGTGGGCCAGTATCGCGGCTAACTGGGCCTCGGTCTGAAGTTTTTCGAGCATTCCCTTAGTGATAAAGATATATCCGCCGGGTAAGGCCGAGGCGTTAATCGATTTGTCGTTAACCGCGACGAAATGATATTCCCAGTCTGGCTTGTGGCTGATGCGGGCAATTTTCTGGCCTACACTGTCGATATAGTTCTGCAGGTCCTCATCATCGATTTTTCCGCCTAATTCCTTTTCTATCTCCGGGGCATAATGCTGGCCTATTTCGAGGTCCTGCTTTTCCGGAAAGAGCATGAGTTCTTCCATGCCGGTTATTGGATTGAAGGCACAGCCGGTGCAGAGGCAAACAACAATGTACGATATCAGTAGTAATAATTTTTGAGGACCTGAGCTTTTCATCTTACCTTTATTATATCTTTTGAGGCCGCTGAAGTAAACCGGAAAGTGCTCGAACTTAGGGGTTTTATCATAGGCTTCTGGGCAGTTAGACATGGAGAGATTGGGTTTGCCTTCTAAATGATTAGTGATTAATGATGATTGATTATTGGCTTTGATTGGCTTTGTTTTCACAAAGCCACAATACGGTTTTATCATCATAACACTCTGTAAATAAATGCTTTGCATCAATTTTGGCCTTTCGTCAAATTGGGTTTGAATTGGGTTTGTTTT
>JABMRO010000327.1 GCA_013202635.1 Planctomycetota bacterium | reverse complement strand
TTATGTGAGGAGGGGGGGGGTATAAATAATTTTTTTCAAAAAAAGCTTCAAAAAAGTTTTTTTGATTTGAAGGTTAAAAAATGTTATAATCATTAAATATTCCCCGAAAGTATCAGGAGTATTGCGATAGGAAAAGGAACGTCCGATATAATCTGGCTTATATACGGTTTTGTCCCTTGCTATGTATTC
This sequence comes from Planctomycetota bacterium, assembly GCA_013202635.1. Classification (GTDB taxonomy): domain Bacteria; phylum Planctomycetota; class Phycisphaerae; order Sedimentisphaerales; family Anaerobacaceae; genus NIOZ-UU13. The sequence goes on along the minus strand of JABMRO010000327.1, from coordinate 8,574 downwards.
AGGTAATAGCGTTCCAACTCCAGACCAACTTGCAGGGCAATAGCCGGATCAAGAAATTTATACGTGGAAGAGTTTTGTCGGTATTTTTATAAGTACTTGCGGTATAAGAAGATATATCTTAGTGCCTCGGCAGGATATATATAGAACTCAGGCAAAACTTGTGGAGTGTATCCCGACACATCGGGAAAGACCTGATTTGAATTCCGCTTGGGGACGCCTTACGGCGCAAAACAAGGGTCGGATAGGCTCAGGTCAGCTATAATTGCAGAAATAGACTGAGATTATGCATGCATAGGCTGACTGGTATAATTATGAAAAAATCGTTACATTTAATACCGTAGGTGGCACTTTAATATAGTTTTGATTGATGTAATAGTAACGGGATTCCTGTAATGGTTCAACAGTCGTGTCAAATTGAACTGATCAGACGGGCTCAGCACGGTGATAGGCAATGCCTTGAGCAGTTAGCCCAACAGGCAAGAGAACGTCTGCGGACATATGTCTATCGTCTGACTCAGCGAGATGACCTGGCTCAGGAAATCGTACAGGAGACTTTATTGGAGATGTGCAAAGTGTTAGGAAAGCTAAAAAAAGCTGATCGATTCTGGCCTTGGCTTTACGGTATAGCCATTAACAAGCTGCGGCGTCATTACAGAACCGAGCAGACGCAAAAAAGGTTGGCGGTCTCCAGTGCAAAGCGGAGGGGCAAGCTGAGAGATCGGCAGGATGGACTGGAGAACCTTGTTAGCGAAGAGTTGAAACAGATCGTTTCGGGGGCGATGAAAAAGCTCAGGACACGGCACAAAGCCGTCCTGATCATGCGGTGTTATGATGGGATGACGCATTCGGAGATTGCAGAGTCTTTGGGTTGTAGCGAATTTAGTACCCGCATGCTGTTTTTGAGGGCGAAAAAGGCCTTGCAGCGGGAGCTTTCGCGTAACGGTTTTAGCAAGGGCTCTCTGCTGGCTGCTCTGGTGCTGTTTGGGAAAATTACAGCTCCAAGTAAGGCGGTAGCCGCGCAAGTGTCAATCTCAGCCGCCACAGTAAAGGTTGGTTTACTAACCGGAATAGTCGGCTTGGCAACCACGAAAACGGCGATTGTCTCGTTCACTGCCGCTGGGGCCTTGACTGCCGGCACGATAGCTACGACATCAGGACCCTGGAAGGATGCCGAAGTTCCTCGCTCGGCGATTACCAATGGTCAGGCTGTCAGCCTGTTCGACCAGAACAGTAACGCCGCCGAAGAGCATTGCTACTATTTTCCACAAGGCCCTGCAAAATTCATGATGATGCGGGCAACATCCGGCGTGGTTGGCGAAAAGTCGTACAAGCTGATACTGCAGAACGAACGTGCAAATTACTCCTACTATAACAATAATGTTCACATTAACAACTACCGTATGCGGGCCAGTGACCTTAGCGTGCTAAAGATTCCCACAGATAATCCTAAATTGACTGACTTTATCTGCCAGGTCGAGGGAAGCCCAAATACCATGAAGCATATAGCGGCCAAAGGTAAAGATCTGTTAGTCATTGCCGAACGCAACAAAGACAAAGAAAGCTATCGACCGTGGGCTATCCGACATTTCAACGTCCTGGAAGAGGATTACTTTCAGTCTGACTGGCCGGTCTCAGCCAAGGTCATTGATAACCGCGATATTATGCATAAACGTGGTTGGACTTACTTTAGAGTTTCCGGCCAGGTAAACGGAAAGAAAGTTTCTGGAATGGGAAGAATACCGTTTGTTTACGCGACAAGTGAGCAATACAGCCCCTGGATGAAACTGCAGGTCGGTTCCCTGACGATAGTTGATACGAAAAATGAGGCTTATGTGTACCGTTCGCCGTCTGTCCAGCTCGGCACATACCAGAGCGGCAGCTTCTTCAAGGGGCTGGCCAGACCCTGGCTGGGACTGCACACAATCGATATAGTGCGTCGCGACGCGGCCGCACAGCGTATTCGATTTGAGACAAAGTCCGGCAGTTCTGCCGGAGCAGACCGGTTTGTGCTAGTGGAGTTAACCTGTGAAGGTCTTAGGATAATCTACAAGATTGATATGGAAACTGATGTTATTGATGAAATCACTTTTTCCACCGAGCAGGGCGATAAGGGGAATCTGAAGTTCTCATACATTCAGTCCATTAACGAAGTTATTCGAGGGGAATTTGTATCTCCCGGCAGGTCAACAAGCCGCCGAACCCCGAAGAGCAGCTCCGGTCTGTTGTGGCTTGTGCAGTTAGTGGAGGGGTCACTCGAGTAAATTAGCGCCGATTATAAGCGCACAAGGTTATCCCAAACCAAGGAGGACAGTGTTAATTAACATGAGGTATTATATCGGATCCAGGAGAGGCAACGAAAATGAGGCTGGCAAGAACAGGTTGGAGTTGGATTACTGCCGCTATTGTGGTAAGCGTTGCAGTGTGCCTGGTCCCAGGTCAGGTTCATGCCTATGAATACAGGGATGATTTCAGCACCAACAAGGCTGAAGAAGACAGCTACCTTCACTCGATATACTGGCCGCAAGGGGCTTTTCCGCCATCGGAGTCATACCTCTACCATAGTGATACGCAGCAGCAGCAAGAATTAGGCTTCGGGGACTACAACGGCGAGCCGGCACTTCTGGGTTATTGCTTTCCAGTGAGTTCGGTTCAGTCGCACAGTGCTGTTAGTGGATACCTGAATATTGACATACGTTTTCAGGACACCACCGACTTGGTTTCCGGCTCTTTACAATACTCGCTCTCAGACGATGGTGTCATTTGGTCATCGGCACGGCAGCTTGGGCCCGGAAGACATAACATCCCTCTCGAGTCTGTAAGTGGCGTCTGTTATGTCAAATTCAGGGGAACTGAGGTACTGATCGATAATATAGAGGTGTTTTTGAGTTCCTCCCCTGCCACGATTGAAGTACCGCGTGACTTTGCCACAATCCAGCAGGCGATTGATACTGCGGCTTATGGCGATATCGTGGAGGTCTCTTCTGGTACTTACACGGGCGATGGTAACTGGGATATCGACTTCAAGGGCAAGGCAATCACCGTACGCAGCTCATCTGGACCGGGGCAGACGATTATCGACTGTGCAGGCAACGAAGGCCACAGAGGTTTCTACTTCCACCAGGGTGAAGGCCAGAACTCTGTCCTTCGCGGCTTTACAATAATCGGAGCTTTATTATCAGGCTCTGAGATTCCATCTGACAATAGTTGGAACTCAAGCCCTGCACATCCGATTGGCGGCGGCATATACTGTGAATATAGCAGCCCGAGCATTATTGATTGCGTGATACGGCAGTGTGCAGCGGAATTGGGAGGGGGGATTGGTTCTGTCGGCGGTGCACCGGCGATTATTGATTGTAAAATCGAAGAGTGCTCTGCTGGAGGTCTCGGGCCAGCCAAATCAGGTGGATATGGAGCTGGTATCGGTCTTATAAAAGGCTCAGATGCCCGGATTGTCAATTGTACTATCAACAGGAACATCGGTTATGATAAAAGTTTCGGAGCTGGTGTATATTGTTGGCAAAGCAGGCTTATGTTGGCCGGTTGCGATATTTCCTTCAATAGCGCACAGGGAAATGTTACGGGTGGTGGTCTTTACTGCGGAGGCTCTTCTGCACAAGCCACATTAGAACGCTGCATCGTTTCGAATAATACTGCCGAGGCCGGCGGCGGCGTCTTCTCGGATTCGTATGCCCGTACGAACATAACAAACTGTACAATTGCCGACAATAAACTTTCAGCCCCTCAGAAGGCGCTCGGAGGTGGAGTTCACGCCGATGCAAGCTATATAGCGATCAGAAACAGTATCGTCTGGGATAATGATGGCTCGGCTGTCTTACTCGATGGATCGCTTTCGGCCAGCCCCGTTCTCTATTCAAATATTGAAGGATATTATCCCGGACAAGGTAATATCGATTCAGAGCCTATGTTCGCATCAGCAGGAAATGACTATCATCTTCGGTCTATCCTGGGCCGCTTTGATTCGGGCCAATGGGTCACAGACTCGATTAATAGCCATAGCCCTTGTATAGACGCAGGTGACCCCCAGGACCCGATAGGGTCAGAGCCTTTCCCGAATAACAAGCGTATCAACATGGGGGCATATGGTGGGACCAGCGAGGCAAGCAAAAGTATAGGTCCTCTTATCTTTCATGTTGATGGATCCAGGGGAAGTAAATTTAACTCCGGTCTGAGCAGGGACGAAGCATTTGCAACCATTCAGTATGCAGTGGACTGGGCGGAAGACGGCGATACTATAATGGTCTGGCCGGGAACCTATCGTGAAGCGGTGTTTGTCAGCGGCAAGGCAATAACAATTCAGAGCGCAGACGATGCGGCGGTGATTATGGCCCCGGCTAATGACCCTATCGCTTTTACCTTTCAGTTCGCTGAGAGCTTAAGGTGCGTCTTGCGCAACTTCGTCATCACTAATTGCGCTGAGATGGCTATTTTATGTAGTAGTGCCTCGCCTGAGCTTGCTAATCTGACTATTGTTGATAACCAGTCTGGGATTGCTTCTTATGATGGCTCCGATCCGAGCATTACCAACTGCATCTTTTGGAACAATAAATTCGGCGATCTGGAGCAATGCCGTGCTCGCTACAGTTGTCTTGGGTCATTGGAGCCGGGTGATGCTGACCTCGGCAATATAAGCGAAGATCCAATATTCGCCGACATTAATAATGACGACTATCATTTGCAGTCAAAATACGGCAGATATTTACCAAATGGTTCCTGGACGACGGACTCACAAACAAGCCCCTGTATAGACAAAGGTGATCCCGGCATGTATACTGGACGCGAGCAGAAGCCTCATGCAGGCAGAGTGAACATGGGTGCTTATGGTGGAACACCGTTCGCGAGCAAAAGTGGGCCGTCATGGTGATATTAATAATAATTGCCGTCGTTAGTTGCTCTAAATCTTTTTGAATTAAAGATTTAGCGTTGCCGGCAGAGTAGAGACTAAGCAATAACAAGTGGGCAAGCTTCTGTATTTTGCGCCGAACCTGTTCACAAAGCGGTGATGTTTGTTACTCAGCTACTAAAAAAAAATGGTGCATCCGATAAAAACCGGCATTTTTTTGGTTGACATAGGGTTGAATCGCGAGTATAATAAGGAAAATTTGCTCGAGGCGCTCAAAGAGCGCATAAAAATTAGTATGAGCACGGTAGGAGGATAGAAAAATCCGCGCCCAAATTACACACGTGCAGGCAGGCAAGATACGAAAGCGGGGTTTTACGCTGATCGAACTGCTTGTGGTTATTTCCATCATCTCCTTTATTATGGCTATTTCACTGCCGGCGTTTAACCGGGTGCGGCTTCAGGCCCGGGCAATGCTGAGTATGAACAACCTGAGACAAATCACCTCCACAATGAATCTCTTCGCCTCGGATAACGATGATAGATACCCCGAATCGGTTGCCACTATAGGATCTGGTGACACTTGGCGCTGGATAGATTCAACCAAATTAACTGGTATCAGACGCCGTAGTCCACAATTACACAGAGCTATGAGCGAATACCTGCGGAGCTACATATCCGATGCGAGTACTATGTATTGTCCAAATGTACCGCATAAATACGAGTATTTACAACAGGCATGGGATGCCGGTGACAATTGGGACAATCCCAGGAACCTTTTTCCGGCTGATCCGGTTGGAGGTTCGTACTGTTTCTATTGGAACTATAGAGGATTTCTTGGCGGACGCAGAGTCGTTTTCAGGGGACCGCAAGGACCGGCCAGCAGTGGTAGATACAGCAAGCTGCTTGTAAGTGACTATTTTGGCTATGACCACTGGAGAAATCCCGACTCGTACAGTAGCTGCGAGCCATTCGATGGAGCTGATATTACTCCCGAAACATACCTCCTTACATCCTTTTGGTCCCGCAGGAGCGAACCTGATGATTCTCCTGAAATCAAGCTACGGGCAGGATACACCGATGGTCATGTTGAGACCTATTCAGCTTCGGATGTCGTACCTATGAAAGTTTCCTTTAACACCGCTGGTACTGTACCATACCCTGATGGTGTGGGTCCAGGCGTATTTTTCCTGCCGAGGAATGCACTCCACTAAACAGGGACCTTGGGGGGTTATTCTTGATATTCCTTCAGTTTTTGATAGATACTGTACGTCCGGGCCCTCTATACTCATCGACTGTGTGTCGGTGGACATGCACTAAGTTCTATTATCACAGGCCGGGACTGGGTTTCATAAAAATAACAAAGGCTGCGAGTGATTATCACTCACAGCCTTTTTACTTACATCAAATGTCCGGCGAACTTACTACGGACAGTTCTCAAGCCAGTCGGTCGTGAAAGCCGCCAGGTCCTGGAGGTTGATTATCCCATCGCCGTTGTAATCTTCACATATCGAGAAGCTCGTATCCGGAATGAAGTAGTAATCTTCCGTCTCGCCAATTTCGTAGCCGTCCCGTGGCCCGGAACCACCATTGCCTCTGGAGCCGGGAGCACTGCCGCTGGTCCAGGGTCTATCGGAAAGAGTTATCCTCATCCATATTTCCTCGCGGCCATTGTCCGGGTGCCATGACAGGAATGCCCGTGTTGTCAACTGGTTTAGTCCGGCCGGCAGATTGATAAGATACTGATTCTGTACCGCCCACTCCGGTACAAACCTCTTTGGTGGTGGTGGATAGATCATAATAATTATGTCGTCTGTGGCGATCTCATCGTCCCAGTCGCCGTCACGGTTCCAGTCGCACCAAACATTTACATAGAGGTTAGTACCCGGATTGATAACGTTGACGATATAGTCAAGTGTAGTCCAGCGGCATTTTGGCATATTGACCGGGAAGACAATACCGTCGTCACCCTCGTCATTGTCCGGCCAATTGGCTTGGGGCCTAATATTATTGACACCATCCTCGTCCGGGCCGGTGTCAGCTTCGATTTCGTGAGTAATCTTTTTACCCAGATGAGCTACAGACAAAGGATTCAAATGAATCGGCCCGACAGGCCCACTGGAAGTGCCGTCATTATAGACAGTGGGATAACGGGCTCGAGGGCCCGTAAATGCTCCCTTGGGATATGCGGTCATGCTTCTTCCGAAATTGTTGGTGCTGTCCGGTGCGTCGCCGAGGTCTGATTGTGCTGTTGGTGCTACGCCCTCGCAACTGACACTTATCAATCCCTGACCGGTGTTGTCGCCGAATCCGCCGACCTCGATGAGATACTGCTGGCCGGCGATTACCTCGAAGGTCGCCTCGGACTGCCAGCCGCAGGAGTCGTCGTTGCATTCGATCAGGTCGCTGAATGACGGATTGCAGCCGCCTCCGTTGTAAATAGCAAGCTTGGTGTCGTAGCTGCTGCCGCAGAGGCTGACGGTGGCTTCGCCCGTGCATGTGGCGGTATAGATATACCAGATGTTCGGACTGGTCATACAGTGGCCGGGGCCGTCGAACGTTGAATTGCTGGTGTCGAACGAAAGGCCTGCTACGTCACCGATTGGCTTTGCATTATAGCAATCATCGTTTGACCCGCTTGGTGGTGGTGTGGTTCCCTGTGATCTGATATTCAATATACCAGGGCCATGGTCGGAGTCTGTCCATCCCCCAATCTCAATGAGATATTTGTTGCCGGCTATTGCATTGAAAGTAAGTTCTGATTGCCTGCTGCAGAAATCATCGTTACATCCGATCAGGCTGCCCGGAAGCGGGTTGCAGCCGCAGCCGTTATAGACGCCAAGCTTGGTGTCGAACTCGCTGCCGCACAGACTGACGGTAACCTCACCTGTCCTCGGAGCAGTATAGCAGTACCAGATGTTGGGACTGGTCATACAGTAGCCGGGACCATCAAATTGTGTGTTTTCTGTGTTGAAAGCCAGATTCGTTACATTGCCTATGGGTATTGCGTTAATGCAGTCATCGTTAAGCAGCCCGCCTGGCGGCTCAGAATCGCTGCTGATGTTTATTACTCCCGCCCCGGTGTTGCTACCGAATCCGCCGACTTCGATCAAGTACTCATTACCGGCGGTCGCGGCGAAGGTAATCTCTGACTGCCCACCGCAGGAGTCATCGTTGCAATCGATTAAATTGGCCAATATTGGGAAGGTGTCGCAGCGATTATAGATAGCAAGCATGGTGTCGAACTCACTGCCGCAGAGGCTGACAGTAATGTTACTGGTGTGCGGAGCAGTATAGCAGTACCAGATGTTCGGGCTGGTTATACAGTTGCCGCTGCCGTCGAACGTCGCATAAGTAGTGTCGAACGCCAGTTCTGATACATTACTGACTGATTGTGCGCTAGACCAGTTGTCATTGGCCGGTTGTGCAGCCGCACCGTCGCAGGTGATGTTTAACACACCTGAGCCGTACTCGAGTATGTTGAAGCCACCAACCTCAATGAGATACTTGTTGCCGGCGATTACTGGAAAAACGACCTGCGATTGCCTGTTGCAGTAGTCATCGTTGCATCTGAGCATGTTACCCAAGCTCGGAGTTGAGCTGCAGCCGTTATAAACAGCGAGCTTCGTGTCGAAGCTGCTGCCGCACAGGCTGACAGTAGCTGCACCGGTGCAGGTAGCGGTATAGCAATACCAGATGTTCTTGCCTGACATACA
>JABMRO010000326.1 GCA_013202635.1 Planctomycetota bacterium | reverse complement strand
TTATGAAAATAAATCCAATTGGACACTTGGTGAAAACAAACCCAATTCAAACCCAATCAAAGCCTGTCCTGAGCGCAGTCGAATGGGCCAATTTCTTCAAAGGCCAAAATGAACTTAAAATCGCTTGCCAGAAAATATGGCCACACCCGGGTTCACGCTCAATTGGTGCTGCACTATTGACTAATTTGCAAATTTTGACTATTGTATGACGTGAACATAGATGAAATCAAAACTGTGGTCAGTTTTTTGAAAGGAGAATTTGAAATGAAAAGACGAGAGTTTCTAACAGCGGGAAGCCTTGCCGGGATAGCAGGAATAAGTCCTTTGGCGGCTACCGCAGCCGGTGGCCAGAGCAAACAAGAATATTTAGAGTTCAGACAATATCGTCTGCATGTAGGGTCTAAGAAAAACCTTCTCGGTAATTTTCTGCGTAAGGTGGGAATACCCGCGATGAACCGTATAGGAATCGGACCGGTCGGTGTCTTCAGTGCAATGTATGGGCCTAACAATCCGACCCTTTATGTTCTGCTTGTACACAAATCTTTGGACACGGTGATGAACTCCGCCTCACTGCTGATGGAGGACAAAGAGTATCGAAAGGCAGGTGCTGATTTTATCAATGCGCCCCTGTCTGAGCCGGCCTTTGTACGAATGGAAAGCTCGCTGATGGTGGCTTTTAAGGATATGCCAAAACTGGAAGTGCCGGAAAAGAAAAGCCGAATTTTCGAGCTTCGGACCTACGAAAGTCACAGTATCAAAGCATCCAAAAAGAAAATTGAGATGTTTAACGAAGGCGGAGAGATAGCGATTTTCAAAAAGACAGGTTTGCGGCCGGTATTTTTCGGCGAGACCTTAATAGGCCCGAAAATGCCGAATCTGACCTATATGCTGGTCTTCGAAAATATGGCCGACCGTAACAAAAAATGGAAGGTATTCGGCGGCGACCCGGACTGGAAAAAACTCAGGTCTGATCCTGCCTATAAGGATACCGTTTCCAACATAACCGATATAATCCTGCGGCCGGCGTCATATTCGCAGATATGACAGCAACCGGCGAGTATGCAACCAGTCAATTAACCAAGATTCATTGCTGAAGCTTCGGAGCCTGGGCGAATTATGAATTAACGTGTGTCCGGTTTTGTTCCGAGGATTTTGAGGGTATCTCTGATGACGGGTAAGGCTGTGGTTTCAACATATGGGTCGTAAAAATCACCGGTTACCTCCATTTTGATAACGGCCCGTCCAAGACCTTCGGTAAGCGATTGAAAAACAGAAGGGTCGTCTGTAGCAAGACGCCGACCCCGGGCAGTAAGTTCCAAATCGATATTTCGCGTTTTCAGGTCCATACTGCCTGAGCCATAAAAGGCGATGGCCTGGCCTGAAAGGTCAAGCTTCTTCACGAGCAGGTCGTTGCGCCGGATATACGAATCAACAAACATCTGGTCAAAAGCAAAGTCCTTCGGCTCATTCAGTTTCAATACCTGCAGAAGCTTGCCCAGGGGCGAAAGCTGTCCGACCTGCATATCACTGATAGCAAGTCTGCACACACCGATACGTGAGGAACTATCACCAACACGGGCATTAATGCTCAATGAGCCGTCCATTCTTCCACTCGTATATCGGTTCTCGGTAATCTTTTTGTCCTTGGTATCCGAGAGAAACTGTTGTAAATCAATATTGTCAAAAACCACCTGCAGCAGATACTCTGAAGCTTTTCCGATCGGTTGTTTTAACTCAAATTTTCCTATTGATTTTCCGCCATAACAATCAGCGATTAAATCTTCGGTGGACCAACACCGCCGGTCAGGGTCATAAAAGATATCTGCTCGTAGATTGGTGAAAGATTTGCCCTGAATCCTGAGCGTACCGCCATCAAAAGCTGCCTGGCAATTACCAAGACCGTCGCTGGTATCATATAAGCCTTTTATTTTCAGTACCGCATCCAATTCGGTTTCGGCGTCGGATAGCTTGAAACTACAGTTTTTGAATCTGATATCACCAGTGAAATCAACGGACTTTTGCCCGTCATCTGTCGGTAAAACCCTGACATTTTTGAAATCCAAATCGAATCGGCCTGCAGGCAAGAGCCCGCTGTATAACGACTGAATATGTTGCGGCAAGGACGTCATGAGACACTCGTCAAGGAGAATATCATCAGCAGAGAGATTTAAAAGGGCATTACTGAAAGAATTGTCAGCCAAAGCTATTTGGCCATTCAATTGTATAGTCGAGGCCTCTGCTGCCACCGGAACACTTTCGCCTAAAGTTGCTGTAATATCCTCAAACGTGATAGTGTCTTTTGTTATAGACAAAGTGCCCGCAATGTCTCTGAGGGAATATGGAAACAGCGGGAAATTGGCACTGTCTCCGAGACAATCCATAGTTATCCTGTAATCAGGAGGTTCTATAGGGCTCTCTTTGTTCAAATCGGCACGGAGATTCAGTTTTCCCTGTGGTTTCAATTCCGAGATGATTTCTTTAAGTGACTCAGGTACGAAACTAAGTAAATCATCGTTTAACCGCATCTGCTCAAAATTCAGTGACAGGCAATAAAGGGATTGTTGACTTTCCTGGTCGGGCCAAATTCGTCCGGTCAACGAAACCAAACCATCACCGTACCGTCCGGAGAAATTCTTAACCGTTATTAAATCTGGTGTAAAAACGGCATTGGCCGATATATCCGAAACAGGCGATGATAACCTGTCTGACTTCAGAGAAGCCTTTTTGAAAAACAAATCGGCTGTAAAAGTCGCAGGCTCGGAATCCTGACCCGAAATCTTTATCCGGCCATCAGCCAGACCGCTGGGATGGATTCGATTGTACAAATCCCTTTGCCCGTCCGGTAGTGACGACTCGAGTGTTGAATTGAGAGGAATATTGTTTACTTTTACCGATATATCATAAGCCGGCCTATTGATGCTGTCGGTTGCTATTTCGCCATTTAAGGTTATTTTGCATTCATCGGCCTGCGAAACCACATCCGAAAAAACTACATCGCCTTGTTCGAACAAGAGCCGGCCTGTAAGATTTTTTAATGGATAAGGAAAACGCCGGTATCTGGCATCGGCGCCACGCAGATCGACAGTCATTTTTTTTTCCTTATCCACTTGTGAACGCCGATTGAACCGGTAATCTATCGCCGCAAACCCTGTCGGAGAAAAAGCAGACCACGATTCCTTCTGCTTTGTGTTTAACGCACTATACAAGTCATTATCTAAAGCGATATTGTCGCTCTTAATCCGGATTTGATACTTCCAGTCCGGCCCGAAGTCCCGGCTCCAGCCATTAAAGAAAAGCTCAACGTCGCCGTGTTTACCTTTCAGATTGTTCAGCACCGCGCTATTTTTGGTCAAATCTATCTGGCCGACCAAATGCTCTACAGTGTACGGGAACTTGTAGTAGCAAAAAGCAACATCCTTACAATAAACTTTACCGGACAACGTACTTTCGTTTAGCCGCTTGAAATTGCCTGACGCATCAAGGTCAATATCAATTCGTCCATAAGGTTGGTATTGGCTGAAAAATTTTTGCAAAGCTGCAAATGGGCTGGACCTTTCCAAAAATGCCGGCCCAACCAATACAAGTTTGTCCAGAGACGGACTGCGTTTTGATTGCAGGTCCTTTATCCTTAGCTTCATCGAGTAGGTGTTGTCCCGGCCATATTTTAACTCAGCAGCTAAAATATCTATTATCCACTCCATCTCAAGCTCAGGCACATCCACTGATGAAATTCCGCCCGCAATCGTAACACTGCCGGGCTTCCAAAATCCGGTCAGCCGGCTTTGACCATAACCGGAAGCCATTGTGGCTGTCGTTATATCAAAGCTGTAACCCTTTTGCGTTTCCTCATCGAACCCAAATTTTGCATTAAGAGGTACTGAGACAGCTACTTTAACCTGCCCGTTTGAAATCTTGCTATATTGCAGTGTTCCCGCTTTGAGATGAATTCGAGGCATTTTGCCTGAGGTCCCTTTAGGAGGTTTGATTGTAAGTGCCGACAAATTCCACGAGCACGTATCTAAATCATACTGGGCGTTGAAGGCAAAATCATCGACATCTATATCTTTCAGCCGGGGCCGCAGTAAAAATAAGCTGCTTAGACTAAAGCGTGCATATACTGTTTCGGCCTTAAGTATAGTCTCATCATCACTTTGCATCTCGTATGGGCTGATTATAAGCTCTTTGATAAGGACCGACCCGTCGGTGTGGAAATGAACAGATTCGGTTTTTATCTTTGTGTTGGTCAGTTCGGCAATCTGGGCCAAGGCAATGTGGCACAAAGCCCGGCCCGCAAGGATGAAAAAAAGCCATAGAAGAACGGCCAGAATCAAGACTTCCACAAGCCAGCGAATTGCACTTTTGGGTTTCAGGTTTTGAATTTTGAGTAGGGCCATAGAGGACACACATAATTCAGCGTTCGCAGCTGTTAGTTTATTGTTCGTAATCTATAAACTTCCAACTACCAACTCTTTTCGGCAATCAATCATCACTTCCTTTAATCGCCTTATCCGCAATATCCCGACGGCAATAAGCACCGTCGAATTTTATTTTATCTACTGCCCTGTATGCCCTTGCCTTTGCATCCTTGATCGTATCCCCCAGGGCGGTTACACCTAAGACCCTGCCGCCGTTGGTAACAATATCCCCGTCTATATCCTTTGTGCCGGCGTGGAATACGATAACATCTTCGATTTGTTGCGCTTCTTCCAGACCGAATATTTTTTTGCCCTTCTCATAATCGCCCGGATAACCGCCTGAAGCCATCACTACACAAACCGCCGGTCGCCGGTCCCATTCGAGGGTAATCTGATCCAATGTGCCGTTACATACCGCCAGAAGAACTTCCAGCAAATCGCTTTTCAGCCGTGCAAGAATCGGCTGTGTTTCGGGGTCGCCAAAGCGCACGTTAAATTCCAGGACTCTCGGACCACCGCCGGTAACCATAACTCCTGCGTATAACACTCCCTTATATGGTGTGCCGTTTCGATTCATACCATCAACCACAGGAACAAGAATTTCCCGCGTAATATGACTCATCATATCTTCAGTAACCACAGGCGCAGGGCTGTAAGCGCCCATACCGCCGGTGTTGGGTCCGGTATCACCGTCACCGATGGGTTTGTGGTCCTGCGAGGATTCCATAACATAGATATTTCGCCCGTCCACAAAGGCAAGTATCGATGCCTCTTCGCCAAGCAGTTTGTCTTCGACGATGACCTTGTCACCTGCTGTGCCGAATATTTCGTCACACATTATTTTTTCAGCAGCTAAGATTCCATCAGCAGGGTCATCACAAACAAAAACGCCTTTGCCCTTAGCAAGGCCTGCGGCCTTTACCACCACCGCTTCGTCCCTGCTTGCGATATATGCTTTGGCATCGCTGAATCTATCGAAGCATCTGCCCTCAGCCGTAGAGACGGAGCTGGAGCGCATCAGTTGCTTTGCAAATGCTTTATCCGCTTCGAGTTGTGCGGCATCTCCGTTTGGTCCGAACGCCTTTATGCCGGCAGCTTCAAACTTATCAACAAGACCTGCGGCAAGAGGGTCCTCCGGGCCAACCACCACAAGACCAATATCATTCTGACATGCAAAGTCCAAAAGCCCGTCGGTATTATCAGCGCTGATAGGGATATTTTCACCACATTGTGCTGTGCCGGGATTGCCCGGTGCTATGTAAAGCCTGGTTAAGTCTTCCGATTGAGCTAATTTCCAGGCAATCGCATGCTCACGTCCGCCGTTACCAATTAACAATACATTCATCTGTGGCCCCAAACTAATTGATTATTGATTTTTTCTTTGTCCGGTAAAAACTTTATACAAGCAATAGTCTAACAAAGGCAACGGTTTTGCTCAAGCTGATATCTTACGGCTTTATGTTCGGGCAAATGGGGATATTATTGCTCAATACCCCACAGTCGAATGTCATCAAATTGGCCGGTGTCGTCAAATGAGCCAACGCCGATGCCGCCCCATTCAAAACGATTGTTAACAGCAGTCATTATCGGCTCAGGCCTGTCGTCGAAAAATACCTCAATTGTGCCCTTTTCAGCGTCTCGCACCAAGCGCACAGTATGCCAGTCGTCATCCCACTTTGTTCCCTCGGTTCGTGTCTCTGCAATAGATACTCGAGGTTCGGCATCAACAATAAATATAGAATTCGCATGAGGATCGGATTCGTTGGCAATGTGCACATAATAAAAATGAGTCGGGTCCTGGTGTCCGAAAATCAGGCACATATCCCGATGGCCGTAATCCTTTGTGGTAGAACGCATCTTTAACTCCAGTATAAAACTGCCTACAACCACATTCCGGACAAGGTTGATGTTGAAAGGCGAGCGTACTTGAGGCATATATTCGCTCTGTTTGTGCAGCACTAACACCTTGCCTTCATTTCCGGGTTCGATTCTCCATGCAGCCGGGTCGGTAGCCTTCCAGTCACCGATTCCGTCGTCCTCAAAATCAGCCTCGAACAACAAAGGTACTTTCTTGCCACTGACTATCTCGCCCGACCCGTTACATCCGATTGCCGCAGTTAGCAACATCAGTAAAACAATAGCGGCTTTCCAAAAAATCACTGTTCTCATCTTTGAGTCTCCTTTTTAATATATGTACTTTATTTCCTTTTTGTTTCATCCCGGTGTATTGAAATATTACCATTGAGCCTCACTGTAAGGCCCTGCGGGACCTTTCGGCATAAGCTTGGGCCGGGACTTAAAAATGGCTTCGGCTATTGCAATATCACTTTGCCGGGTAATTTTAATATTAGAAGAGTCCGTTTCCACAATCGTCACCTTTTGGCCTAACGCTTCGACCAATTGTGCGTCATCGTTGATTTTGCTTTGGTCCAGATTCTTCAGATTCTCATATGCCTTTTTGAGCAGTTCAACAGCGACGACCTGTGGGGTCTGAGCTTCGTAGAGATTCTCTCTGTCAACAGTTCTGATTATCATGTTATCCTGTGCCTCTTTTATAGTTGCCGTTACCTGGCAGGCCGGTATGGCAGCGCCTTTTTCAGCGGCAGTGGAAATAACTTTGCCAATTAATTCCGCTGTTACACAACATCGACAGGCATCGTGGACAGCAATCAAATCGATATCATCTTTGACAAGCTCGATGCCCTTATTGACGGTATCAAAACGCTCATCACCGCCCAGGAAGATTGTCGTATCGTAAAACTTCAGATTAGGCCCCCACTTGATATCTACCAGTTCTTCGTCTTCCGGCGAAATGCCTAATAGAACCTGTTTTACATCATCCCTGTTGGAGAAAATCTCGACGCTTCTCAGAAAAACCGCCCTGCCGGCCACATCGACAAATGCTTTCTTTCTTTTTCCACCGAATCTGCTGCTCGCTCCGGCGGCACAAATAATTGCAGCAACACTTTGACTCATACTCAAAGCTCCCGTTTACGCTTTTGTTGTTTTCTCATCCTCAAATCCATGCTTAAAATTCGATACCGCGTCTGGCAGGCAGGCCTTTATCAAACGGATGCTTTATTTTTTTCATTTCCGTTACTAAATCCGCCATCTCTATCAATTCGCCGGTCGCACCGGTGCCGGTCAAAACAATCTCAACAGCAGGGTCTTTTCTGTCAATAATACTTTTAATATCTTCCAATCTGGCCAGACCTTTTGAAAGGCAAAACACAATCTCGTCAAGTATAAGGACATCGTAAAACCTTTTTTCCGCAGTTTGAGCAATTCTTTCAAGGCTTTCACTGATTGCGGTCTGCATCCGAGCAACGGCTTGCTCGTCTTTTAGAGATTCAGACATATCCCAGGGCATATCGATAGCTTCAGCCCTGATTCTGACAGCACCCAATTCCAGTGCAAACCGCTCTCCAATATCAAGAGAGGGCGGTTTCAAAAATTGATATATCAGAACCTTGTTTCCCTGGCCGGCCGCACGCAGTGCCAATCCGAACGAAGCAGTGGTTTTGCCCTTGCCATCTCCGGTATAAATCTGGACAAGTCCTTTTTCTAACATAAGAGTATTTTAAAAGAATAAGAGACAAATTAAAATAAAAAAAAGAAACCCCGCAAAGTGGTATTTCTTCTTAATCCATCGAATTGTTTATTTTGTCAAAAGTTTTACCGGCCGTATTTTATTTGCCGGAATCAGAAACACGGCCTTAGGAAGCTGTCTGGCCGGGAAGTTCGCCTGCGGCCTGGGAAGCAGGCTCATCCATAATAGATATATCCGTTGTGTATTCGGGATAAGAAAGAGAAAAAATCTTCTTGAAG
>JABMRO010000325.1 GCA_013202635.1 Planctomycetota bacterium | reverse complement strand
TCCCGGGGCTGTTAAATTCCGCATTAAGAAAGAAAGTAGTGATATAAAACCGCAATCTCCCGATTGATCACTCATAATAATAGGTCCTTGTGTCCTTAGGGACGTGGAGGTTCAAGTCCTCTCGCTCGCATTAATTTAATGTTTCTGAAAGGAGCAGTTGAAAATGAAGAGAATACGATTTCTTAATAAAAGTCTGTCGCCGGTTAGAAAGCAGCAGAACAGCGCCCTGTTGGTCCTTTGCCTGTTTATAATGAGTACGCTATGTGGTTGTGCAATAGAGCCGGCCAGCTCGATTGACAGCCGCTGGATTAGTCTCTTTAACGGTAAAAATCTTGACGGGTGGAAGGTCAAAATAACAGGTTACGACCTGAATGACAATTACGGCAACACCTTCCGTGTCGAGGATGGAATCCTGAAGGTCTCTTACGAGAAATACGACAAGTTCGACGGAAGATTCGGACATCTCTTTTACGACGAGACGTTCTCACACTATATATTGCGCGTTGAGTACCGGTTTGTGGGCGAGCAGTGCCCCGGCGGTCCGGGATGGGCCTTTCGAAACAGCGGCATTATGGCGCATGGCCAGTCAGCGGAGAGTATGAAAAAGGACCAGGATTTTCCGGATTCCATTGAAGTTCAGATGCTCGGCGGCAACGGCACAGACAAACGTTCAACCGGCAATTTGTGTACGCCGGGTACGCATGTCATAATGGACAGCAAACTTATCACCCAGCATTGTATCTCGTCCAGTTCGAAAACATATCACGGCGACCAATGGGTTACAATTGAACTTGAGGTACACGGCAACTCGGTCATCAAGCATATTATCGACGGCGAGGTGGTTCTGGAATATGAAAAGCCACAGCTCGATGACGGTACGCTGCTGTCGGAAGGCTCCATATCACTTCAGGCCGAGAGCCATCCCGTTGAATTCCGAAAGGTGGAGATTCTTCTGTTGGAAGAATAATCCTGTCGCCGAAAGACATCCCTTTTAAAAATGTCCGGCAAAAAACTACACCTGAGATGTCAGTATCGGGATTGCCGACCGCTGCAAACCCGCCTGGCCTTTCAGCCGGTCAGGCATAAAAGACAAGTTTGCTTTCAGCAGAGACTGACAACAGAAACAAGGCCTTAAGAGAAAAGGTTAGGTGCGAAAAATCCAGCGAACCGAGAAAGCAGAGCATGCAGTATGATATAAAAAAAGGCCCTGCCTTTTAGCAGGGCCTTTCGATTTTTTAGCCTTGTGGTTAACCGGGGATCACATTGGTTGCACATGGGCCTTTTTTGCCTTGTCCAATTTCGAACTCGACCTTCTGGCCTTCATCAAGTGATGCATAGCCTGTTGTCTTGACTTCCGAATGGTGGACAAACAAATCTTCGCCACCGTCATCCGGGACAACAAAACCAAATCCCTTACTTGAATTGAACCATTTTACTGTACCTGTACTCACTTTAAATACTCCTTGGCCTTATTAAAAGACCGTTTAACTAATATCTCTCATTTTAATTTATTAGAAGCATACTCCTGAGAGATGGAAGAACATACCCCACAAATTCTAATTATATCAGAAGGGCCGCCAAAGTACAATAAAAAAATAAATATTCTTTTTCCGTAAAATAGACCGATGGTAACAGGCGGGCTCCAAAATCAGAATTCGACTAAGAAAAACAGCAGGCAATCCGTTCACAAATCAAAAAGGCTCAGGGTAAAATCCTTAGTATTAATGTCGAATCGGGGTTTTTGTGCCTGGCGCCGGTCAAAGCAAAGCAAACAAACTGTTGGATTAGCCCCCTCTGCCATAACTCAACCGGGTTGAGTCTTCGATGTTTAAGCCTTATACGGTATCCACCTTGCCGGCGACTTTTTTACAAAATTTTATAAAGTTTTACCCAACTTTCATCCAATATATTATAATGGGAGCAAAATATTGCTTAAAGGAATTTAGAGTCTAAAAGCGGTAATATATAGGTAGAAATCTCGGATAGAATTTATTCTTTAGGATTCATTCCCTCAGAAATCGCTTTGTACTACCGCGGCGTCTTTATGCCCTGATGCCCGCAGTGTTTTGCTGTTTCTTTTTGAAAAGGAACATCATATGAAAGTCCTGCTCGTAAATCCGGAAGTACCAGACACATTCTGGGGCCTGAAAAACGCCCTGAAATTCATTTCCAAGAAGTCCATTATTCCGCCATTGGGATTAATGACTGTTGCGGCAATGCTGCCGAAAGAATGGGAAATCAGACTACGGGATATGACCGTAAAAAAATTACGAGACCGGGATATTCAGTGGGCCGATTATGTATTCATCACCTCAATGCAAATACAGAAAATATCTGCAGACCAGGTAATTGAACGATGCAAAAAAATCGGAACCAAAGTCGTTGCCGGAGGCCCTCTTTTTACCAGCATCCCTGAACAGTATATGCATGTGGATCACCTGGTCCTCAAAGAAGCCGAATTGACTCTGCCGCCGTTCATTAGAGACCTTCAAAAAGGCTGCCCAAGAAAATTGTACAACACGCACGAAAAAGCCGATTTGCGACAGACACCGATTCCATCTTTGAATCTGGTCAACATGAAAAAATACGCAATGATGTGTATCCAGTATTCAAGGGGTTGCCCTTTTAATTGCGATTTCTGCGATGTTACCACGCTTTTCGGACACAAGATTCGTACGAAATCCACTGATCAAGTGCTGGATGAACTGGAGAACCTGTACTCTCTCGGCTGGCGGGGGGAAGTGTTCTTTGTAGATGATAACTTAATTGGAAATAAAGCTCGCCTAAAATCGGAACTGCTTCCTGCTGTCATAGAATGGATGAAGAGCAGGCAATACCCGTTTTCCTTTAATACCCAGGCATCCATTAACCTCGCAGACGATGATGAATTGATGGAACTGATGGTTCAGGCGGGCTTTGACTGTGTTTTCATCGGGATTGAGACCCCTAATGAGGAAAGTCTGGAAGAATGTAATAAGATCCAGAATAAAGGTCGTGACTTAGTAGGCTGTATTACAAAAATCCAGGAGTCCGGAATGCAGGTGCAGGGCGGTTTTATTCTCGGATTTGACAGTGACAATACCGCCGCTTTTGACAATCTGATTCAATTCATTCAGAACAGCGGCATAGTCATGGCCATGGTGGGACTGCTGAATGCTCCGCGGGGAACAAAACTGTATCAAAGGCTCTTTAGTGAAAACAGACTTACCAGACCCGCAACGGGGGACAACACCGATTGCTCGATGAATTTTATCCCAAGAATGGGCTTTGCGAATCTTCTTCAGGGATATCAAAGAGTCATTCATACTATATATTCACAACAACACTATTGTGAAAGAATAAAGACGTTCTTAAAGAATTACCGGATATCTCCGGCTACGAAGATACGTTTCAGTTATCGAGAAATGCAGGCGCTGCTGAAGTCGGTTTGGTATATCGGAATATTGAGCAGGGGGCGCAAACATTACTGGAAACTTGTGTTTTGGTCGCTGCGTAAACGACACTACTTTCACATGGCAGTGACTTTTTCCATTTACGGCTATCATTTCCGAAAGATTTTCGAGGCACTTCAACAACGAACAAAAAAACTGGCTTTGGATTCCAAGGTGCATGTTTTGAGTTAGACCTTACAACTCGGTCATACACCCTCGTTGTCCGATAAGATAGCGCAATCGTCCGGATTCCGACAACTTGAACTCGTAAAGGTCATTTAACGCGGCAAAGGCGGAAATCGAAGGCAATCCCTGCTCAGGCAGATGCTGATAAACGCAAAAGAGGAAATCAACAATACGAAATATATGTTACGTAAATTCCGACGAACTGACAAAGCAGAACACTTATCACAACACAAAAAAGCCCTACCTTTTAGCAGGGCCTTTCGATTTTTTTAGCCTTGTTGTTAGCCGGGGATTACATTGGTTGCACACGGGCCTTTTTTGCCTTGTCCGATCTCGAACTCGACCTTCTGGCCCTCATCGAGTGATGCATAACCCTGTGTCTTAATTTCCGAGTGGTGGACAAACAAATCATCGCCACCGTCATCCGGGACTATAAAACCAAATCCCTTACTTGAATTAAACCACTTCACTGTTCCTGTACTCACTTTATACTTCTCCTTGGCCTTATTAAAAGGCCGCTTAACTAATATCTCTCACTCTTAATCTTTTTCAAAGCATACTCTTGAGAGACGAAAGAATACACTACGAGTGACAACTATAACAAACGACTGCGAATATTCAATAAAAATATACCGGATAATCTAAAATAATTCGCCGGGGTTTTCTCAGGAATATAACCCCGCTCAGGCTCAGAAAACGCCCTTAACAGTATAATTTATCCCCGAAAACTACTGATTTTTTGTGTTTTGCCTTATTGCGCATCCGGTGAAAATCCGGTGGAAATCCACTGAGGTATATGTTAGTTTCTTTTTTGTTCAATGGGCAATAACCCAAACTTACTCGTCGTTTTCAGAAGTACATTTGGAGAAAAAGTCCAATGTGGCATAACAAATTAAGAACTGCTCTTTGCTTATCCATTATTCTACTGCTTGGTTCATGCAGCTCACCTGTTCGCCAGGCAAGAGAAACAGCAGAAGTAAAAGAAATAAAAGAAATAAGCAGCAAACCTATTACGGCGATATTGGGGGC
>JABMRO010000324.1 GCA_013202635.1 Planctomycetota bacterium | reverse complement strand
GTTCGGTCCCTATATATTCGTGGTTAAATCGCTGCGCCTCTTGATTGGCCAGCGACATAACTTTGAGTGCACGGTCTGTAAAGCGCTCAAACATGTTATACCTCGAAATCTACTTTCAAAAAGAGCTAAGCCATCACTTTATCATTCGCGCCTGAACGAACTATGAATTAAGAGCATCAAGCAACAAACTGTATTATACCACACCCAGGCCATCTGTCAAATACACAGAATGCTAACCTGAGTATCCCTATAATGGGACGGTGAGTGCCTATTTCCTATATTTATATGCCACAAATTGGGCTGGTGTTCGTTTTCGGACTAACATTTTTTTCCGTTTCAGTTTTAATTTTATCGACAAAAACAAACACCAACTTTTCTCTTACCTGCCCGGTTAGTGACTTTTTCTTTCACGTAAGTCCGGATTTTTGTTTTGCCGAATAAACCGTCCTGTATTTTTCGGTTGTATATTTTGCAGAAGGGTTATGCTTTGACAGAAACCGGCTATGGCAATCATATTCCGATTCCGATAACATACAATAAATAATGGGGATTTACGGCTGAAACTGTGATTTATCATTTTTGTGAAGTTGAATATCCGCTGAGAAGTTGCCTGAGGGTAAATATCGAACTGTGGCCGGTTTTGCCACAGATATTGAAAAATAGATTAAGCTTCGAACATGTCACTGCAAAAAAGCCGCCAATTACGCAATCAATCTATAAAATACCTCGTCTAAGTTTGTTAACCTGAAAGTCAGCGGATGCCGCTTTCACTTGAGATTAGGTCGGCTTTTTCGGCCGGTTCATAAACGGCAAGCAACGCTCGCATCAGATCGACTACAGTAACTATCCCTTGAATCTCTTGTTGTTCATTAACTACCGGAAGGCAGCTTATATTCTTCTTATGCAGTATCTCCGCGGCTTCGCAGACACTGCATTTGGGTAAAACATGTACCACATCTCGTACCATAACATTCTCGAGGGGCATTAGGGCATTTGTGCTCCATGAATCGGCTGCAAACAGATGCTCTCGAAATTTCTTTGGTGCTGCCGGAGGTCGCCTGCCGGCATAGGGAAGATTCCGCAGAATGTCCCTGTCGGAGACCAATCCCATAAATTTACCATGCTCATCCGCAATAACGATGTGCCTGATTTCTTTGGCCTGCAAGACATCGATTGCCTGGGCTAAGTTGTCCTGAGGGTCAAGACAAATCACTGGTTCGCTCATCATTTCTTGAACCGTTCGAGAAACCCATGAGGATAAAACTTTGGTCTGAGCTGAGCTTTCAGAAGCCATATCGATGGATGATGTGTCTTTTTCCGATTTCGGACATAGCTGGCTTATCGTTTTACCGAGCACCGAGAAAAGCTTCATCAGATCGCTGGTCGTAATTAACCCCGCCAAATCATCACCATCGAGAACGGGCACCATATCAATATGGTTACAGGTCAGGATTGTAATAACCTCATTTATCGGTGTCTGCGCCGAGACAGACTTGGGATTTCTGGTGACTATATTTACCAGCAACTGCTTCAGTGCTCTTGGGTCTATCTGTTGCTCATTGGGCTCTTTGGCATTGGGTATGCTCAGTCGAAGCACATCTCTTTGTGAAACGACACCAATAAAGCACGCCTTTCTTTCTCCTTCGTATGGAAGGTCCACTATAGGAACATGACGGACTTTACGGCTTTTCATAAACTGTAGGCATTGATTGACAGTATGGTCGAGGGTTAGTGTCTTAACATCGGCGTTCATAATGTCCCGGGCGACACGCATAGGCTGAAGGCGCACATTTTTCTCAGTGCATGTTCTTTCTATCACGTCAATGAGTTTAAATTGCTCGTTTTCCATGACGTTCCATATTTCCCAAATCGGTTGCGGCGTAATCAATTTAGAACAACAGACTTTTGCTACACTACCGTTTCGTCGGCCTTATCGGCATAGATTATGGCCAACTTTAATACATTCTCGCCGAATCAGGAACCATAATCCCTGTTAAAAATTTATTCCTGCGGCTTATTTGCCCTTGACTCTGTAACCCTCATTTTTGGGCTGATATTGAGGGGTGTCCGGTTTTGGTTAAAAAGTGTGCATTTTTAGCTTTTTTGTGAACAAATATGAAAAAAAGCCAAAAAACCTAAAAGAATGACCATTTTTCAAATCCCCCCTTTTTGTGCTTATACTCTTAACCAAAGCACTTATTTAAATATCCACAAAGAGCATGGAAGACTAAGTGTCCATTTGCCAGGATGGCTCAAGACAGAATTTGTCCCGGACTTTTTTGATTTTTGATATGCGTTTTTGTTGCCTTCTGTTTTTTACACTTTTCGCCTTATTGATTGTTTTCCTCAAGCAATTTTCTGAGGTATGCGTTTTCCCGGCGAGTCGCTTCAAGGTCGAAGACCTGGTATTTGATGCATACCCGCAGGTAATCAAGTGATTCCTGCAGGCTGTTTATGCTCTTTTCAAGCTTCTTACGATTTGCCTGTGCCTGTTTGGCAAGCTTGGCCAGCTTTGTATGTTGGGGGTTAGCTGTCTCTCCGAATTCCTTGACCAGTTCATTAAGTTTGTCTTCCAGGTTTGTTTCGTCCATCGCACTGCTCTCCTCACAAATAGAACTTCTTTTCAAGTCTCCCTAAAATAGGGAGCCCCCATAGCCCCACACTTGTAAATATAGCAATATCCATGCCCCAAACGCTTAAAAAGGGGCTTTTGCCCAATTTTGCGGCTTACCCTGAAAAACAGCCAACCAGACGTGCCCTCTGTGTCGCCCTTAAGTTTTGTGTCTCCTTTCCGAAAAACAGCCATTATATGGGTTAAAACCCCATGTTGCCGAAAAACAACGCTTTGAGTTTGCGTGCATTTTCTCGCATTGGATAACGACTTTATCATAAGACAGTTAGCCGATGTTGATTATTGTAAACGTCGCCGTTGATTTCGTGCATCAATAACGTCTTTTTAGGCTCATAAAGCGGCTTTTAAAAACTCTATAACAGGTTTGTGCGGTCCTATGAATGACAGAAGAAACCATAAAACGATGAAATCGTAAAAAAAACGTTTGGCGAGAGCTGTTCCGGCAGGCCGGGATTCACTATTCACGAGACGAGCGACGAGCCCCGTGTCCCGAGTAACGAAATAAGCTGGTTATTAATTGTCAGGGATGAAACTCAACGGGCTTTTTTACCTTTTTGAATCAATGCGTCGATCTTCTTATGGTACTTTGGATTGTCTCTGTATCCATCATCGTAATACCATAGTCTGGGAATAAGCTCTTTATCGCCATAGGAGTATGTGTCGTAAGGCTTTTTAAAATCCTCAGTATATGCAAGTACTCCAAAATGGCCTAAACCACCGAGCATTTCTATCATTACACGCCCGCTGTCGTTTTCGTCTATATAGACATAACTTGGCCTGAGTTCCAGAATTGGTCGAGGAAACTTCGACACCTCCGGATCAGGATCGAAACGGACCGTATATTCCCCTGGCTTTAGGTTTCCTTTGGCCACTCGTTTCGAAAGCTCATTGCACGCCTCCAGGAGAGCATGATGATCTGTCTTGCACAAAAAGCTTACTCTAAATCCATTTAATAAGTAACGAAACGCAGCAAAAAATATCAAAAACGCAAGAACGAAAACAACAAGCACAATGATGACAATTCGTTTATTTGTTATTCCCTTGTTCATCTTCATATCCTCATCACGCAGAAAACAGGAACAGCAACCTATAATTTCTTTTCCTCATTCTTTACTCGCTGATATTTCCCCGGCCTGCAAAAACAGGCCAATGCAAGAATTATAATAGCGACCACGGTAATCGAAAAGATCTGTTTAGAAATCGAATCCCCGGTCTTTTTCTTTGCTCTTGAAACAGTTTTCTTCTCCTTATGAGCTTTACGCCATTGAGCATCCGTCTTTTTATTCAAAATAGCATCCATGCTGCCCCCAACATCCTTGATATGTTTATTCAAACTTTTGCCTAAAGATGTTAGTGGCATCTTATTAGGTTTAGCGGATTCAACTCATAAGTGCAACTGAGTCGCCAAAATTATGGTGAGCTGTTATACTCTCTCACTGGATTTTGGTTACCTCAGATAAGGAACACTTATGAGAGAGTACAGAC
>JABMRO010000323.1 GCA_013202635.1 Planctomycetota bacterium | reverse complement strand
TTGTAGCGCAGGTTGAAAGCATGGGCGCAGTTGCGAGAAATTACGGCATTGCCAAAGATACAGACAAGGCCATTAACAAAATGTTCAAAAAGGCGGTTGAGGAAAACGATGTGGTTATTGTCTCTGGCGGTGTTTCAATGGGAGATTTTGACCTCGTACCGGGGATATTCAAGCAAAACAACATCGAACTTTTGTTCGAAAAGATAGCGATAAAGCCGGGAAAGCCGACAGTCTTTGGTGTATCAGAAAATATCTATTGTTTTGGATTACCCGGCAATCCGGTATCGACATTTGTATTGAGCGAACTTCTGGTTAAGCCTTTTCTTTATAAAATGATGGGTTATGATTACATACCTGCTGCTGTTAAGATGCCATTGGGTGAATCCTTCAGGAGAAAGAAGATAGAAAGGCAAAGTTGGATACCGGTTACTATTACGGATACCGGCTCGTTGAAACCTGTTGAATATCACGGGTCGGCACATATTAACGCGCTCTGCATTGCGGATGGACTGGTTGGTATTGGCGTTGGTGTCGCGGAACTTGAAAAGGGAACGATTGTTCCGGTCAGGTTGATTTGAACGAAAAATAGCTTATAGGGCTTGTAAGTGATGAGCATTGATTATCTTAGAATTTCGGTTACCGACAGATGCAATCTGAGGTGTGTTTACTGTAATCCTTTGGGTGATTGTGGATTTTTTGAGCATGGGGAGATTTTGCGGTTCGAGGAGATAGAACGTATCACCGGATTATTTACCGAATGCGGGATAAGCAAGATTCGTCTTACCGGCGGTGAGCCGTTAGTCAGAAAAGATATTGTCGGCTTAGTTGAAAAACTCGCAGCGATACCGGGCGTTGACAGCCTGGCGCTTACAACTAATGGCGTGCTTCTCGAACCTCTCGCTGCACGGCTTAAAGACGCAG
Organism: Planctomycetota bacterium; assembly: GCA_013202635.1. Taxonomy (GTDB): domain Bacteria; phylum Planctomycetota; class Phycisphaerae; order Sedimentisphaerales; family Anaerobacaceae; genus NIOZ-UU13. The sequence continues at coordinate 4,476 of JABMRO010000323.1, read as the reverse complement.
GTTTACAGCGAGTTAATATTAGCGTGGATTCGGCCCAAAGAGACAGTTACAAACGTATTACCGGATTTGATCTGCTGCCGAAAGTAACTAAAGGCATTTACAAGGCAATAGAAGCCGGTCTGACACCGGTTAAAATTAACAGCGTTATAATCAAAGGCCTTAACGACAGCGCCGAGCAGATTACGGCACTTGCAGGAATGAGTATTCATTTACCTCTTACCGTCAGATTTATAGAGTACTGCCCGACCGGTAAATACACAAAACCGGCGAGTGATTATTTACCCAACAAGGACGTTCGTGCTATTATCGAGCGTAAATATGGGCCGCTTTCCAGTGTCGTTGAGGGGCATAATCATGGTCCTGCTTTGAATTTCAAGGTTAAAGATTCAGCCGGAGCTATAGGTTTTATAAGCGGCCGTTCTTCAACATTTTGTTGTTCGTGCAATAGGCTTCGGTTGACCAGTAACGGAAAGCTCATGCCGTGTTTGTATTCGGCTCATACCTACGACCTTAAAAAACTTATCCGCAGCGGAGCGAGTGAGAAGGCGATTCTGGATTTGCTAAAAAGGATAATAAGCGAAAAGGGTAACTATACAAAATTGAACTCGTTGAAAGAAGATTTTTCTATGTGCAAAGTAGGAGGTTGAGAACTGTGGCGGATAATAGTGGCATGGTGGATGTAAGTATCAAAAATATTACCCTGAGGACCGCAAAGGCAAGCGGCACAATTGTCCTTGGTGAGGAAGCTTATCAAACTGTCAGGCAGGGTGCTTGTATCAAAGGCGATGTACTTGCGACCGCAAAAGTGGCCGCCGTCACTGCGGTAAAATCCACCCCGGCGATAATTCCTATGTGTCACCTTATCTTGATTGAAGCTGTTGATGTTGACTTTAATCTGAGTGAGCAGGATTGGTCAATTATCGTAACTGTGACTGTTAAATCGTCGGGCAAGACGGGTGTCGAGATGGAAGCTCTTGTAGGAGCGGGTGCGGCATGTCTTACTATCTATGATATGCTAAAATACAAAGGCAGGGATATGGTCATAACCAACGTAAAATTACTTGAAAAAACCGGTGGAAAAAGTGGCGACTATAAAAGGCAGGATTAAAGCGATATCGGTTTCAAAAGAAAAAGGTACGCAAAAAACAAATGTACCCACGGCTGAATTGCAGGCCGACTATGGTATCATCGGAGATGCACATTCAGGCAATTGGCACCGACAAGTAAGTTTACTCGGACTCGAATCCATAGATAAAATGATTGCAAAAGGAGCGGAAGTCGCGCCCGGCAATTTTGCCGAGAATATAACGACAGAAGGTGTCGACTTGTGTGCTTTGGAAGTCGGCAGCATACTGAAGCTTGGGGCTGACGTTGAGCTTGAAATAACGCAGTTTGGGAAGAAATGTCATAGTGGGTGTGAAATCTTCGAGCAGATTGGTGATTGTATTATGCCGCGGGAAGGTATTTTTGCAAGGGTGGTTAAGGCCGGCTCGATAAATGTTGGTGACCTTATAGAGGTTATTACCAATGACAATTAAAGTAGCGATATTGACAGTAAGTGATAGCTGCACTCAGGGAAATAGAGAGGATGTAAGCGGGCAAACCATCAGAGACATGCTCCCTGAAGAGACGTTTGAGGTATGTGAGAAAAAAATAGTGCCGGACGACTACCAGGTTATTGCAGAGGTACTCAAGAGTTTTTCAGATGAACAGGATATTGACGTGGTACTGACTACCGGCGGGACGGGGCTGGGCCCTCGCGATATTACGCCGGAGGCTACTGCCTCTGTTTGTGAAAGAATGGCCCCTGGTTTTAGCGAAATTCTCAGGGTCGAAGGTTTCAGGAAGACACCAAAAGCGATCCTGTCACGAGGCATCGCTGGTGTGCGGAAGAATACTCTCATAATTAATCTGCCGGGAAGCCCCAAGCCGTTCGAGAATGTTTGGAAATAGTCCTGAATGTAATACCACATGCTGTGAAAATGATGCATGGCGGCGGACATTGAATAAAAAGCAGAGTTCCCACAATCGGGGAATTTGCTTACAATATTATACGGAAAGGCCGGCTTTGTGTCGGCTGGATTTAGTCTGAAAAAACCAGGTTTAGTGGAGGATAGTTATGAATGCCAAAATTACTCTTATCGTTAACGGCGATGAAAGAACAGTCGTTACCGACCCCGAACGGTCTCTTCTTGATGTCCTGCGAGAGGAGTTCCATCTGACCGGCACCAAGTACGGCTGTGGCGAAGGACAGTGCGGTGCCTGTACGGTGTTGATGGACGGCAGACGTACCCTCTCCTGCGTTACGCCGGTTGTTAGGGCTGATAAAAAGGCGATCACAACAATCGAAGGATTTGCCGACGGTGATTCCCTTCATCCTGTTCAGCAGGCGTTCCTTGACGAAGGAGCAATTCAGTGTGGATACTGTACTTCCGGCATGATTTTGGCTGCTGCTGCGCTTCTTAAAGATAATCCGAAACCAACGGACAAACAAATCAAGGAGTGGATGAATGGCAACATATGCCGGTGTAACGGATATACGAAAATACTAAATGCCGTTCGCCGCGCTGCAGCGCAAATAGCGGAGGTGAAAATACCATGATAAAAGATACAAATACAGAAGAAATGCTTGAACCTCATTTTACTGGCTCTGTCGATGCCCCGGACTCCGGGATTAAATTGACCCGCCGAACATTTGTGCAAATGCTGGGCTCAGGGCTTCTTATCACGGTGACTCAGGGGGTCTCTCTCGGTCAGCGAGGCCGGAGCGGTGGCCGATTGTCTGTTGCGGCACGGCTCCACCTCAATCAGGATGGCACAATAACCGTTATGACCGGCAAAGTCGAGGAAGGCCAGGGTTCACGGGCGGAACTTGCACAGGCAGCCGCGGAAGAGCTGCGGGTTTCCGTTGATCGGATCCGTATGATAATGTCTGACACGGCTCTGGTACCTGACGATGGGATAACCGCCGGCAGCCGGACGACACCTATTAATGTCCCCGCCGTGCGCCGAGGCGCTGCGACTGCCCGCGAGCTTTTGACAAAGCTTGCGGCAGATAAATGGAAGGTGGATGGTGGTGCTTTAGATGTGCGCAATGGTGTTATTACTCATAAGACAACGAGAAAGACTATCACCTATGCTGACCTGGCCAAATCAAAGGACGTCGCCGAGCTTTTCAAACAAACAATCCCCTCTGATGTAGTAGTTACGCCTGTCAGTCAGTGGAAATCGCTTGGCACTTCGGTTCCCAGGCCGAATAGCCGGGATATTGTTACTGCAAAACACCGTTACCCTTCGGATTTCATTCGCCCTAATATGCTCTACGGAAAAATCCTGCGTCCAGTCTCTTACGGGGCTACGCTTGAATCAATCGACCTTTCCAAAGCCCGGGCCATGAAAGACGTAGTTGTTGTGAAAGATGGTCAGTTCGTCGGATGTGCTGCGCCATCGTCGTTTCTTGCGGCTCAGGCTCTGGAGGCCGTTGCGAAAACTGCATCATGGAAAACCGTTTCTCATCCATCGAGCAAGGAAATCTTTTCCCATCTTAAGAAGAATGCCCGTACAGGCGGAAGGTCACGTCCCAGAACCAGAGGTTCTGTTGAAAAAGGTTTCGCCGATGCAAGCAAGGTATTGAATGAAACCTACGAAGTGGCTTACGTTCAGCATACCCCGATGGAACCAAGGGCGGCTATAGCAGAGTGGAAAGACGGCAAGTTAACAGTCTGGACGGGCGTAGATGGCCCCCAGCGAGTACAAGGGAACCTGGCCCGCACTTTCCAAATTCCGACCGAGCGAGTCCGTGTAATTGTACCCGATATGGGCGGCGGATTCGGGGGCAAACATACCGGTGAGGCGGCGGAAGAGGCCGCTCGATTGGCCAGGGTGATAGGGCGTCCGGTGGCTGTGCACTGGACGCGGGCAGAGGAGTTTACCTGGGCTTATTTCCGACCTGCAGCAGTAATAGAGTGCAAGGGTGGGCTGGATGATAAAGGCTCGCTTATTGCCTGGGACTTTACCAACATCAACGCCGGCGGTGCTGCAATTGATACACCATACAATATAGCCAATAAAAAAATTCTATCGGCGGGGTCCGACTCTCCTTTGCGCCAGGGTGCATATAGGTGCCTGGCTGCTACAGCCAACAACTTCGCCAGAGAGTCCTTTATAGACGAGCTTGCCGCAGCAGCCGGGATTGACCCGCTTGCCTTTAGACTTGCTCATCTTGAGAATCAGCGCATAAGAACCGTGCTTCAGGCCGCTGCCAAACACTTCGATTGGCCGGCTCGTAGAAAAAAGGTCACTTCTGAATTAGGTGTAGGGCTGGCCTGTGGGACGGAGAAAAATTCCGTCGTGGCGGCCTGTGTGGAAGTGAGTATTGACCGCAAGCGGGGTGAGATAAAAGTTAATCAGGTCTGCGAAGCATTTGAGTGTGGACCTATTATAAATCCTGCAAATCTGCTTTCACAGGTACAGGGC
>JABMRO010000322.1 GCA_013202635.1 Planctomycetota bacterium | reverse complement strand
TTCTGGCGATATTTACCAAGACATTCCGTAAGCTCATGGGCGACATTCCGCGAGCCCACAGGGACTTTCAGGCCAACACCAGTGTACAGGATATGATACGGCGGCTGCGAAGGGATGTGGAGTCCGGCAGGAGTCTTTTGCAATACGAAGGAGACGATCGCGTGGGCGGAGATCTGCTGCTGATCGAGTCCGGCGAAGGCGTTATCTCGTATGAATTCGACAGAGACAGGGTCGTAAGATCCCTTGCCGTCGACGACCCGAATATGCCCGGTGAGAGTATATGGTCGGTCCCGCACGCCCGAATCGACTGGGATGTGTGGCGGCGAAACAACGCCGGTTATGCCCTGGAGGTTCGTACTGCGATAGAACGTACGGTTTTGGATCGCCCTGAGATTAAACTGCGCAATTCGCATTTATTCTTTGTCGGTATCGCTGTTGGAGATGGGGATTGAACATGCAGCATAGCAGAGACAAGGGTTTTATACTGTTCATAGCCGTCGCCATGATACCGGTGATCGGCATTGCGATGCTTTTGTTGGCCAGCGACACCAAAACGATGGTTGCCGAGACAGCGATAGCGAGGGAGCAGGCTAACGAACGGAACCTGACGGCAAGCGCGGTCGCCTGGGTGAAGGCGAATCAGCACGAACTGGTCGGCAGGCAGGAAGGTTTCACGAAAGAACTCGACATCACGGCCTTTAATCTGAAACATGCCCGGTGCACTGTAACGCTTGTCAAACTCACCAAAGATGAGGCTCATATTATGATTGAGGCTGTTCATTCTCAAGATGAACGGCCCCGGCGTCGGAGTCTCAAGTTGGCCATAACCCAAGAGGGCAAGGCCGAGTAAGTCTCCCCTGTGTCACATTCTTCCGGACATCCTGCGCTTGTCAAGCGCAAAGGGATCGATTCACCTTGGAACCATTGCCTGCAGGGGCCATGTTTATGAAGATAGATGGGAAATGTCGGTTAAGAGGTTAAAGTCAGATGCCGATACAGCAAAACACGATATAAGAACCCAGATTATGCTAAAGGATTTCTTCTGAATTGCCATAAAGTCAAGAACAGTGAAAGGAATGAAAATACCATGAACAGGAGAGTGCAGGCCACCGTGTCCTTGTTATAGCAATAATTGCTCAAGGAATCTTGCTGAGTAGTGTTTCTTTTGCCTCTATAAATGGAAACGGCGAATACTGGCAGCATTTCGGCATTGACTACAACCTGAATAAAGATTGGAAAATCGCCATTAGGGAAGAACTGAGGTTTGGAAAAGACAACGGTAATCCTTACCTTCATCATACCGATATCGGCTTGGTATACAAGAGCCTGGGGGACTGGATAGACCTTGGCTTCAACTTCAAGAAAGAATATGAAAAAGATAGCTCCGATAAGTTTCGGCATGAAAACCGCCCGCACTTCAACATGATGTTAAAGGGCAAGGTACTTGGCTTTGACGTTGCGGACAGAATGAGGCTCGAATACCGGGACTTCGAAATGAAAGAGGCTCTTTGGAGGTTCAGGAATAAAACAACGGTGAACCTGCCTTTAAAACTCACCAAATTTAACCTCCAGCCGTACATTGCTGACGAGATCTTCATAAACCTCGGAGAAAGCCGTATTAACCAAAACAGGTTATCCGTGGGATTTTCGTTTAACTCGGCGAAAAATCTCAAGACTGGAATTTACTATATGTTCAAAAGCAACAAAACACGTGATGGATGGTTGCAAACTAACGTGGTCGGCACTCAATTTGTTTTTCTCTTTTAATGAAAGAGATGTTGAAAAATAGCAGAGGGCATTCATTGTCTGCTTTTCACTAAATCAGAATAAAACAAAACTATCGACCCCTGCCCCAAACTACCAATTATGAAGAACAACGTCTCACAATTTCTTAAATCCATGATAATTGATGTTTTATCAGCTTCTGAGAGTAGGGACTGTAGGAACAACAGATGAGCAGGAGTTCTGAGATAGGGCCACTCCCAACTTATGTGTCTAATAGTCACACAAGTTCGACAGACCATAGTTGGGATAACTTGGATATCTCTTATTCTCCAGGTGGTAATTTCTCCTATCGATATAATCGAAATTCAGGAGTCACAGTTAGGTAGGGAAATGGTGTGGAGTATTCCCTGCCCCCTGTTATTCAGAGACCCCTGTCATAAAAATGTATATTTCTTGAAATAATCATTCTGTCTATTCGACTACAGATATGGTAATTTGAAATGAGATGTTATATGCCGATGCAGCGATTTGATATGTGTGCCGTATAATTGGCGGCGGAACGTTTTCTGTATGATAGGGAAAGGAATAATGGAATGATTGGAAAACACTACAGCGGAATAGCAATTTGCCTGGTGGCGATTATGGTTGTGTCAGTTGGTGGTTGTAAGAGCAAATCCGAACCTCCTGTTGAAGTGAGTGATATTGACAAACTTCAAGGAACGTGGGTGGGCACCGAAATTGGCAACAATGGAGGGCACTGGACATTCATCATCTCAGAGACTGAGATCGATGCGAAGGGGCCAGATCCTGAGGCCTATTCAGGAACGCTGAAGCTAAACGCGGAAGTCGAGCCAAAAGAGGCTGACTTTGTTATTGAGAAGTGTGCATTCGAAGGATATGTTGGTAAAATAGCTCTCACTATTTACAAGATTGAAGGGGACAAGTTCACGAT
>JABMRO010000321.1 GCA_013202635.1 Planctomycetota bacterium | reverse complement strand
TGTTCAAACTGCTCAGGAAATATCCCGAAAATGGGGAGTTTCTGGATAGTATGTGCTCTGGAAGCTGAGAGAATAATGAAAACGAGGATTAAAAGTGATTGATGAGTGAATACTAAGTGGAGTATTGAAGTGGTTTGCCGGCAGCTACTGATATTTTTTTGTGCTATATATCTTTTTCTTTAGGCAAATTCTAACAGCGTTCTGGGTAAAAAATGGTGGCAAAATCCAAATAAACTTTTCTTAATCTGAGATTGGAGTAAAATGTGTCTGGGCATATTGAGAAGAAATTACTCTCGCATCAGTGACAAATCTTAGAAGCATAGCGATTTTGCTTTTGACGCGGACCTTTCGATAAATATTTCTTGTATGAGTTTTTACCGTACCGGGGCTTATGCGCAGAAATTTAGCTATGTTGCCGTTATGCAGACCCTGGCAGATTAACTCCGCTATTTGGCACTCACGAGGTGTTAAGCTATATCGCTTCTTAACATACGACCACTCCTTTTTGTTAAGCAATATGATTTCGTAGTCCCTGCCAAGGAAATCACTGCCGGCAACATTTTCAATTGGTAGATTTTGTGATTTGTTCATGGTTAATTGCCCTCCTGTAACTGTATGAGCAAAGTTTGTGCCTTGTCCAGCTCCGAATTTGATAAACCCCCAAATTGGCTCTCCAAGTCCAAAGTCAGGTTCAGATGTTCGATAGCCTTGTCATTTTGTCCGAGTTTGACAAAAGTTTCTGCTAAACGAAAACGTGAACCGGTAGCCGCCGGTGTTCCGGTCGGATACAGTTTGATGCACATAGTAAAATCCTCGACGGCCTTGTCGAATTCACCCAGTTGATAATAAATAACACCGCGGGTGTCGATAAGATCAATATAGTTCGGGGATATATTTAGTCCTCTTTGAGCAAGCTCAAGTGCCTCCTGGAACCTGCCTTTGTCTTCACACATTAACCAGGCCAGATTGTTGATGGCGATTAGATTATCAGGCTTAAGCTGAAGCACCCGTTGATAGAACGGAAACGATTCGTCAGAACGACCACTGGTTTGTAATAGTATAGCGAGGGCAGTCATAGCTTCAATAGAATCAGATTCGTTTTTCAGTATCATTCGCAGTATATCTTCTGCTGTTTTTTTAGCCTGACTATCATTAATTGCTGTCAGGTTCCTGGCAATATTGATGAGAGTATGGCTATCTTTTGGATGATTACCATACCACTCAACAACCTTCTGGTTCAGCTGACTCCATAATCTTTCAGCACTTAGTAAAGCTACCTGATTTAAAAACGGAGCGGGGTCGTCCGGTTCAGATTGAAGTAGAGAGTCAAAATGCTTCTGCGCATCCGCCTTGTTGCCATTTTTGTGTAATGCTACCGCAAGGGCGACTTTTATTCTTCTCTCCTCGGAGGTACCGACGCGAGAGACTAATTGTGGTTCGAGAAGATTTACTGCTTTCTCAGGTTCCTCAACTGCAATATATATCTTGGCCAGAAGCAATGTAGCGTCAGTATTGTTCGGATCCGCCTCAAGCAGCGCCTTGAGAGTTGGAATCGCCTGAACCGGTGACCTGACTGCCTCAGCACGGGCTTTCAGCCAGAGTAATGCCTTATCGTTGGGTGTATGTGAAAGACCTCGAAAAGCGGTTTCCATAGCTTTTTCGGCCTGTCCCTTCCCGAGCGAGATTTGTCCAAGAAGCACCCATGCCCTGCTGATTTCAGGTTGGTCTTCGGTTATTTCTTGAAGTATCGGCACAGCGTCTTCGGTAGCCTGAGCCGTATTCTCCATCAGCAGAGAATTAGCTTTGTACAGTCGCAGATAAATATCATCAGGATTTGATTTTAGAGCTTCAGTAAGGATAGTCTTTCCCTGAAGAACATTGTCCGCGTCGCCTGACTCTAACAACAATGAGATAGCCTGTTTTTGTATTCGGATATCGCCCGAGGCCAAAGACAGCGCCTTTTGCATATCAGCAATCGCTTTATCCGGCTGGCCTACAGAACGATAAAACTCGCTTTTGGCCATCCATACCTCAATGTTATCTGGCTCGATATTAGTGGCCTGCTCATAGTCTTCCATTGCCTTATCTATTAGCTTAAGCGTGGTGTATGTCCTGGCACGAAGGATATAAGCAGATGCATTGTTGAGGTTGTTTACTAATTCATCGCAGATTCTCAAAGCCTCGTTTGGTTTATTCTGAAGAATGCTGAGTCGTATCTGTACATAAGTAAAAGGCAATGAGTCAGGGCTCTGAGCTTTTAGTTCATCCAGCAATTCTCTTGCCTGGTCAAACTTGGCCTGCTGTATCCTGAGTAATGCAAGGTTAAATCGATTAACCTGATTATTAGGGTCACTTCTGATAAAATCCTGCAGAATGTCTGAGGCTGAACTTAACTCGCCGCGTCTGAGGTGACTTTGCAATTGCAGCTTCTGAAGTTGCGGGTTATAGATCTTTTGTTGAGAATCACCGGCACGCTTGAGAAGCTGCTCGGCCTCGTCATATTCCCTTGCTTTATAGAGTGCAGCCACAGTCGGTATTATTATGCGAAGGTCATCCGGAGAGCGGCTGACGCCTTCACGATAAGTCGAAATTGCCAGTTGCAGCTCACCGGAACGGTCGTAGGCCGCCGCCAGGAGAATACGGCTTGCCTGGTCATTCGGATTTGCCTGCAAATTTTTCTGTAGAAGTGAAACAATTTGCGCATAACGAGCTTCGAAATCGTCGGATGAAAACCAGATTATCGCTTGTTCATATCGCCATTGCCAACCTTCCTCGCCCTCGAGTAACTTGATATCGTTAACGAGCTGCTGGGCTTTTTCCGGGTCTTCGATAACCTGTTTGCACAGTAAAAGCCATCGTTTTAAAGGAATGTCTTCGGGCAGTTTTTGTGCGAGCCTATTAAGAAGTAAGTAAACATTGTCTTTCTGATTCCACCGAGTGTAAAATTCGGCAAGAAGCAGGCCTAATGTACGCTGGTTGACAGGCTGGTCGATACGCTCCAGGGCATCTTTAATAATTGCTTCACATTTTTCTTGATCACCTTGTCGGTCTAATAAAATCGCAAGGTATCTTACAGGTTCAACAGCCTGGGGAAATTCCTCTAACGTTTTGAATAATATCAATATTGCTTCATCTGTCTTATCCTGAGCAACAAGCAACTCAACCTCAGCCATAGCAATTTTTATGTGAGATGGATGGTCTTTCTTCATTTGAGCAACTAATGCCCGGGCATCAGCATAATTGCCCTGTCGTAGCGCAAGCTGGAACTGCAAAAGTTTGACCTCAGGAAGGTTGTCAAAAATCTTTTCCAGCTCAGACAATTGTTTTTCTATGCCCTGCCACGATTGAGCGCTTTCGCCCGCTGAGCCTGTCGCCCTTAATTGTATTTGAGCTTGCAAATACCGCAAAGAAGACTCAGGATTTCCCGGGAAAAGTTGCATCGCCGTTGCGGCGTGCCTGGCTGACTCTGCCCAATTTTCGGTCTGCGCCAACAGCTTAGCCAATGCCAGATGTCCAGTTACAAGATTTGGATTTTCGGAAACCAGGATGCGTAAGTGTCGAAGTGCTGATTGAGTATTACCTAAGCGGGACAGAACTGATGATAACGCCAATCGAACCTGCGGAGATGTATTACCCAATCCCATCGACTCCTGCCAATAGTTAATGGCCTCAAACAGATGTCCCCTTTCGGCGGCTAAAAAACCTTCCAGGAATGCAACTTCCATAGGTGCGACATCCTTTTGATTCATTTCAGATATACAGTCGGCAGCGCGGTCGAGTTGGCCGGACCGGATAAACAGCTCTGTAGCTATTGGCATAAAATCCCAGGGTTGAGAAGAAAGCTCTTTTAAACCGGCCTCGGCAATTTTCAGCATCTTTTCCCGCGACTGTGATTTCAGTGCGAGTTCAGCCCATACTTGCCAGAGACGCTGGTCTGTCGGCGTGGCTGCTTGCACAGCCGTAAGATGTTGCTCTGCCTTATCCAGGTCATTTACAATAATAAATTCGCTGGCAAGGCGCAGTTCCACGTTAGGGTCAGATAAATCCAGTTTTTCAGCCTGTTCCAGATCAGCTAAAGCTTTGGCGCCGTCTTCGCTTCTTCTATAGAAACCGGCACGGACTATATAGGCCAGAGCCGAAGACGGATTGTTGTTTACCGCCTTGTTAAACCAATGTTCGGGGGGGAAATCAGAAATATCATCCGGCCGCCGCTCTGTAAGCTGACCCAATGTTTCGTAGGCTAATATCTGGTCAGGATGTTTTTGTAAGATGGTATTCAATTGTGCCGCTGCTTCAGTAAACTTTCGTTGCTGGGCCAGCGCCAAAGCTAACATCCTGCGAAGTTCAGGGTCATCATTTGTTTCAGTTTCAAGCCATCTGCCGGCAATTAACTCCGCCTCTCCCGGCATGCCCATCATTAAATATACTTCAGTAAGTTGCATAATAGCTTTGGAATTGTTTTCGTCTGCTCTCAAAACGACTCGATAAGCATTTATGGCTTGTTGAATATTCTTGCGTTTGGAAGGTTTGATTTTAAGCTGTGCCTCGGCGTATTTGAGTAATGCGGGCACATCATCCCGCGTAACAGCAAGATAACGACCTAAATTCTCTACCGCTTCTTCCCAGTTTTGTTCATCATATGCCTTATTGCCGAGAATAAGTCCCTGGTCAGCCCTGTTAGTTCTTTGCCATTGGCGCAGTCCAAAGGCGGTTACACCTAAAACACCAATACCAATTATCAGAACAATTGCCAGTTTCCAGTTAAAGTATCTTCTTGGCATTTTCTTATCCTTTCACGTTATTTAGAATTGGCTGATGAAGTTATCAAACAGCTTTACGGTTGTTTTCCAGAATATCCATAAGTCCATCTTTAGTGACAGATTTCTTACATATTCGGTGTCAAAACGTATCCATTCCTGAAAATCCTTCATTGGCTGGCGTGTTCTGCAAATCTGCCAAAGTCCCGTGATCCCCGGGCGAACAGACAATCTGGCATCACGCCAAAACGGACACAACGTATTCTCTGATTCAGGAGAAGGTCTTGGACCAACAACGCTCATTTGGCCAAGTAATACATTGATGAATTGAGGTATTTCGTCTAAATATGTCTCCCTCAGGAATCTGCCGACGGCACTGATTCGCGGGTCATCTTCCATCTTGAATTGCGGGCCATCGACCTGGCTAACGAACCTAAGCTTATCCTGCATCTTATCAGCGCCGAGCTTCATTGTCCGAAATTTCAGACAGTTGAATGTTTTTCCATAGAGTCCCTGACGTTTATGCTCAAAAAACACCGGGCCGGAAGAAGTTAATTTTGTCGCTAAGGCGATGAAAGGTATTATGGGAGCAAATAAAATTAATACTATTATTGCAGCTAAACAATCAGCGATTCGCTTGAAGCAGCCTGCGTAAGAAAACCTTGGCCAGCAGCGGAAACTCTCATTTATATGTCTTTTGCGGTCCGATTCTAAGTCTGGGGTGTAAATTTGCTTTGTACTATTGTTAATTGAGCGAGTCAGCGGCTTCCAATCGTGCTGTGGTCCTTTTACAATGCGGTTCTGCACAAGTATATTACGGGGTACGGAGACTTCCGAGCCAATGATAGATGAGTTTATTACCACTCCTTGTTCAACTTTAACATTGTTTCCAATGATGGTCGGGCCAATCACGGTTGTCTTTGGACCGATGTAAACATTTTTTCCTAACAGTACTTTCCCGACTAATTTTGAGTCATGTGATATTGCATTTGAATTCTGAACATCGAATTTTTTATTTTTAATCTTTGAAATTCCGGTCCCGCAAAATTTCATCAAGCCTTCCGGCATTTCTAAATCCAATACGGTCCCGCCAATATTAATTCCACACGGCCTCAATGAATATGATCGGCACTTGTCTAAAAGAGTGGAAAAGGATTGAGGCAAAGCACCATCAACGAGAAGCTTCTCAAAAATACTGGTTTTAACAAAAAGATGATGAGGCCAATTGGCGCAAACAGGGGCAAGTTCAGTCGAATCACAATACAATCGACGGAAACCTGCTATTTTACCCTGGGCTGTCAATCGCATTTTTTCTCGTTTGCCAAGCAGGTCAGGCTCGACATTAACCGCCACCACGTCGGCCTGAATTTTAACCAGCAGTTTATTGATAAGCTGGCTATCAATTTGAGTAGCAAATTGAGCATTGGAAATAACAAGCCATGACTTTCGTTTAGCTTTCTGCAGGAACTCCGGGCAGACTGGTATATTTTCAGTATAAGTCACCGTCTTTAACTTAGGCACACGAGACTCAATATTCCATTCTTCCGGAACGGCACAAACGGCTTTTCCGTGGCGGCCCCAATGTAAGCATCTGCTTAAACCATCGAGAACAACGCAAGCAACAGGCTCGTTGGTCAGAGCAAACCGAAGTAGATTATCACTGCTGCTTTCTGTGTATGCAACCGCTGGATTGTTTTTGTGTATGATAATCAGATTCATTTGTTGATTAAGAACTAAAGTCTTGTGAATAACCCTCTAATCTTCGGCTAGTTGATTTCACTCAAGAGTTGTGGAATTGCCGGGATTGTCTTCTATGCTTCGCGTAGGGAGCAATGACTTTCTTTTTGCCCGCCTGACAATCCCCCTTGATTTGGCATTTTGTGTATAATATTTATAGTCATAGCGATAATAACTGTGTTCAGACTGAACGTTGCTTAGAACTGTGCCCAGTACTTTGACATTTATTCGCCTTAGCCGTTCATTCGCTTCTTTAAGATCCGGCGAAGTAGTGTGGCCGGCGTAGCTGATTATAATAACCGCATCTCCGAGCTTAGCCCATATAAGAGCATCAGGAAAAGCCAGTATCGGAGGAGTATCAATAATCACTTGATCGTAGTGCTGGCTGAGCATATCTATACACTGGCGTGTCCCCGGCGAAGCTAATAGTTCGTAGCCATTGGTTCTGCTTAGAGAATCGCCAACCAGCACATCCAGACCGGTTGAAGGTATAGTATAAACTGCGTTGTCAAATTCTTCACCTAACAGCACATTCTGCAGCCCCCCTCCTGAACCTTCAGGGATATTCATCATACGCGCAACATCAGGTTTTCTCAAGTCGCCGTCTATAAGCAAAACCTTTTTACCCGACCTGGACATACTTGTCGCCAGATTAACAGAAAAAGTGGTCTTGCCCTCCCGCTTCAACGGGCTTGTAACAACCAATATCCGCGGCATTCCTCCGCTATTTATCAAACCTAAATTGGTACGAATGGTTTGGAAGTCTCCGGCTATCTGTTCCGGAAGAAGCGATGGTTTGATATTGTGTGAACTGGTAGTAGTGCCTATTATTCGCAGACCAATCCGTTTACTCACATCGTCAGGTGTACGCATGCTAACGTCCATTTTGTCTCTTAGAAAGGCTAACATCATTCCACAAGCCAATGAGCCGAATATAAGGGCCATTGTGTATTTAATACGTTTGCTTGGCATAGGTGCAACCGTGGTTGCATAAGGAACAGTTATTCGGGCGGGCCGCTTCCTCTCCATCTCCAGTTGCTGGATACGCCGCCGAATAGTTTCATACACTTCCTTTGTAAGAGCCAACTGCTCTTGCTGCTCCGTGATGTCTAATTGTTTACGGCCAAGTATTATTGTATCGAGGTCCTGTCCGTCTATTTCTGCCTGCAATATCTTTCCCTGGGCCTCTAATCCCCGCAACTCAAGTTCTGCATCGGCAAGCACAGCCTCTCTATTTTCGCGTAGTTCTTCAATGATACTTTCATCGAAAGTTTCCTCAACTTTTTTACGATGTTCTTCCAGGTTAGCTTTGAAAGTTTCTAAAAGCTCTGCTTTTTGTTTAAGCTGAGGGTTTTCACTTGACAAAATTTGGCCGAGGGAAATAAGCTCCTCCTCCAATTCAGCTATACGCTTGGTCAATGTTTGAACCAAAAGGTCGTTCTGGATAAACGTGTGCCGCCTTTCCAGCAAGTCTCTCTGTAGAGTTGGCTCGTCCTTAGTTTCTTTGAGAAGATCTATTTTTATCTTTAAAAGGAGCTTATCGGCGTCTATTTTAGTCGCAAGCCCCTGCAGAACCGCTACCCGTTGGAGCATCATCTCCTGGTATGGATCCAATTCTGTGGTACCAAAGTCATCAGCCAAAACCCGAATGTCGCCCCGTTGTTGCTGTAATTTTTTTGCAAATACTTCGCGTTCATTTTCCAGGAACTGTAGTGTCTGATCTCCCTGAGACGTTTTCAATCTCTCTATAGCCATGTAAGCTGTGCGAAAAGCAGTGGCTATTTTTACCGCTTCTTGAGAATCGCTGCTTACCACCATAATGTTTAACATTTCGCTGCGCCGGATCGGAGAAGCAGTGATAATTTCCTTACTTATCGCCTGCTTGAGAGCTTCGGCTGGTTCGACCGGTTTATCGGGCGACATAGCAGCAATAATTTTCCTGCTTATTGATTGAGGCAGAATGTTCACTAAACCAACTACCTTTTCAGGCAAAAGGCTCTTGTTCCTAAAAAACTTAAGCCCTTCATTTGCAAGGTCATCTGCTACTCTTTGAAGAATGCTTTGATCCTTCATGATAAGTATTGCCTGGTCGCTCTTGAAGTTGTCGTACATTGGCATTACACTTTCAGACTCCTTATCACTGAAAAGGATATTTGGAATGATTGGTGCCACCCGAATTGACGCAGTCGCACGGTATTGAGGTTCTATCAGATACCATATCGCAGGTATTCCAATAGCACAAATCAACACAAATGTCACAAGAACTGTAGGCCAGTGGCACAGAACACCTTTAATTAAATCAGATGAACTCCCACTGTCAGGTTCTGCCGGAGTCTCAAAACCAACAACCTTTTGTTCAATTATCTGGTTATTATCATAATATTGTTCTAAATCGTTCATGATTATTCCTCCAATTACGATTTGTAATGCTAATCAGATCCAGATTACTATTTTTTGATATCTTTTGTGAAATGGTCCGTTACAAACGGCTGTCATATGTATCTTTATTGCCTCTGGGATCTTTCGCCCATTTGACGTGTGATTATTATAGATTCTTCTTTGTCTGGAAGTGTGGTAAGTTTTTTCAAAAGCCAAAGCTCAGCGACCATAGCCGCAAGGGCTAATGGCATCATTGCATATCCTCCAAAATCGTGGAATAACTTTTCCCAATGTTCGCCTTCGAGTATTGTAAAAAATACTGCTGTGATTGTCAATCGAATAGTGTTACAAAATAAGGCAATAGGCAGGCTCGAAAGTAGGACTACCAGTTTTTCCCACCAAGCTCGTTTGACCAGCAGGACAACCAGACCACTAATCACAAAAAAGGCGGCTATCATTCTCAGGCCGTTGCAGGCTTCAGCTACTGCAACGCGTACATCACCGATATGGATAACGTTGCCTTCCGATAAAACCTCGTAACCGACCATTTCCAGACAAAATACGGCTGACGAAGTGGCCCAGTGTTGTAGAGGCAATGTAACGGCAGCCTGGACACGGTTTGGCCAGGGCAGCATCAAACACAGAAACAATAATACCGTAGATACCTTTCGGAGAAGCTGCAAGCCGAACAGAAGCAGAACCAATGCCGCAATGGTTAAAACTATGGACAATCTCTCTGCTGAACTGTACATAAAGAACAGTCCGAAAACTCTGACGACCTGAGCCGCTATGAAGGCAAACAAACCCCAAAGAGAAGGCCTGATTCGGCACTGAGCGATTGTCTCACGCCTCGACCACAAGATATAAACAGCCAGAAAAGGAACTAAAAGGCCGCTGGAGTATTCATCGCTTCTATGCCAAAGATTCCAAAGGTCTGCAAAGCCGGCCTTATAACACCAGAGAAAGGCAATTAGAACCAGACCACCCGCAAGCCAAGGAACATACCTTGTTTTGCGAGATTGAACCCAATCTGGTAATTTTTCGTTGATTTTACGAAACAGTGACTGTAATTCGTTCTGAAATCCGCCTGCGTTACTTTGCGCAATCTTTAAGGCCGGGTCAGCTAAACGTTTAAGTATCCCCCCCGGCTTAAATGGTATGGATTTTTCCTCCACAACTGTATTCATTTTCAAAGCCGTGTTGAAGTCAAGTACACATCGTTGGATTTGGCAGTTTGAGCCTACTCGTGCGCCATCCCATAGCACACTATTTACTAAAACACTATCCTTACCGATAGTGACATTATTTCCGAGTATAGTCGGCCCAAGGATGACTGCGCCACTTGAGATATGAGCGCCATTCATAACAACAGTCGGCCCGTAAATTCGCGCTTCCGGGTCAACTTTAGCATTTGCCGCTATCCATACAGCTTGCGAATCGGCATCATTACAGATTCTTAAGTCCGAATTAAGTTTTGGGCTGCTCTCAAGGTAATTGGCGATGGCATACAGATATCCTTGTCTATCTCGAAAATTACCGGCGTGATTTGGTAATGTTGCTGCGTGAACAGTTTTGCCTGCACGGAGCATTTCAGGAATCAAGCCTTCCTTGATATCGAAGTAACCCGCCTCCGGGATATGTTTAAGGATGCTGGATTCACAAACATAAATTTCTGTCGGTTCGCTCTGTAATTTACTGTTGTTATGGCCGGGATTAAACATCACGGTCAAATCGGACTGACCATCGCGGTGGGCCTTTATCAGTACATCTATTTTCGGGGGACATATTATACTGGCAGGGAGTACCAAATATAGCGCATCCATTTCATCGCCGGCAGCATCGCGAATACAACCTGCAGTGCCGGCCGGCAACGGTTCATCCAAATACTTCAACTCCAAACGATTATCAGAATGAATCAATTGTGTTAGCAGTGATTCATTACCATTGGAACAGATTGTTGCTTGCTTTATACCCTGGTCGGCTAAAGAAGTTAATAGATGTTCCAGGACGGGTTTTCCCATTATCGGCCACAAGGCAGTTGGAAACTGTGATGTCAACGGACATCTTCCAAAATCACGAGAGCCAACAAGTATAATAGCTTTGATTAGCTGCTTTCTATCCACTTATTTTATCCGGTTTTAGTGTTATAAACTGTTCAGAAAACGACGAATTCTATCAACCACCGCTTCAGGATTGACTTTTCTTTCCCTGGGAATAAAGCTTTTCAAATTGCGTATACCAGCCGGTAAATCTTTGGCATCATACGCAACCAGTATGTGGCCAAGCTCTGAAAACCTCCTCGCAATAGCTGTTTGGTGGTCATTAACTACTTCACCATATTTTGCTAATCTTGGCATAACAAGCAGCGGCTTGTTGTTATCTAAAGCCATAGTTATTGTACCCATACCGGCATGACTGATTACACCTGACGCCTCTTTCAGGCGTTTATCAAACAGGTTTTTGTCCAGGGATGCTACCGAATCAAAATTATGAGGCTTATATGAGCTTTCTCCTATCTGGGCAATTATTTCTTCATCAATCAGTCCTCCGTCAAAGGCCTGATCCACACCCCCGACAAGACGGTCGAACGGAAATTGTGTGCCAACTGTTAGAAAAATCATATCACTTCGCCTGCATATTCCACATTACTATATTGCCCGGCGAGTTCGGGCCACTGCACAAGGAATAAGTCAGCTATGTACCGAACCATTCGACCTGATAGAGATATCCGTTCTACATTGGTAATACTGTCAAGCCAGATAATTTCCGCTCCTAATAATTTGCCGAGAAAACACATTATACAGCCTACCGCCGCCCCCGAGCTTATCACAACATCAGGCCTTTCACGTAAGATTATGTTTATACACCGTATCAGAACCAAAATTACCCGCAATATGTGTTCACGATTGCACTCACCAACCGTGTAGAATTTACCATATTGCTGAAGTTTTTCTCTGACGAGAGCCGATGTCGTAACATAAATAGCATCGCAATCCTGCCAACTCTCTGAAAGCTTTAGTAATTGGGTTAAGTGTCCTCCTGCGGATGCAGCAAGGCAAATTTTCATTTTGGTTTTGTTAGATGGCGCCATAGATATTCGAGTTGTGCTCTTATATCTCAAAACAATTTGTTCAACACTAATTCAGCTTTGCTTTCCCATGTAGATGTCTCAACTTTTTTCCTTCTGGCCGCAATTTGCTCTGGATTATCTTCTGCCAGTGCCTTTTCTATACATCTGGCAAATTTTTCAGGTGTTTCAGCCTGGTAAACCACATCCCGATATTTTTGCAATTCCGTAAAAGGTGTGCTAACTACCGGCTTGCCAAGTGCCAGGTATTCTTTAAGTTTGATAGGATTGCACACCTCAATCCAGCGGTTCTGCCGCCAAGGCATAATTGCCACGTCAAAACACTTGCCGTAATGAGGTATTTGCTCATAAGTTTTTTGTCCGAGCATTCTAACGTTCTTTTTTGCAAGCAATTCTCTACAGTCTATTGATGAGTTACCTATGAACACAAAATTCATCTCCGGAAGTAAGTCAATAACCTTTTTCACCAAGTCAATGTCAGAAGTGTGGCCATCAATTCCGCCGAAAAAACCCACAATCGGTTTGCTTATATCCCTTATGTCCGAGGGTATTTCTTTGTTGTTCACAGCCGTAGCAAACGCATCATAATCCACACCATGGTCAAGAAAAATCGCTTCTTTGCATTGACCATATTCCTGTTCATATAACTGTTCGCTTACAAATATTGTTAAGTCAGCATTAGCTTTTAGCGTACGGTCGTATTGTTTGATGACTTCAGCATCTACATTCGGATATTCTTCAAACCGGTCTGTCCGCTGGTAAACGAGCTTGCTTTTTTTAATCTTCATAACAACATTGTAAGCCACAGGACACGCTACCCAAAGCATCGGATTACACATCCTCAGCCTACGCATTACAGCAAGCAGTTGGAGTCGCACAACAGTGTCATTCAAAAGCCTTAGCCAAGCAATGTGATGAACTGGCAGGGAAAGAGGACTGTATACCCAAAAGCCGGCCCTGCTTTCGTGTAAACCATGAATTATGCTTTTTGTTTTGCGAATCAATTTATGAGTAAAACTTTTGCCGCCCCCGATGTTCTTCTTCAGATTGGGTTTTTGCATCACGATAGAGTTGATATAAAGTGTTGATCCCCTTCGGGCAAAGCAACGCATTAACTGCATATCAATATGACCACGGTTATGATACCACCAATCCTCGCCGCCGAAACACACAGTGTCGATCTGTTTTTTACCGCTGTTCATCTGTTTTAACATAAACTCTCAGCCCCCAACAGGGCTTTGCAGGCTCCAGCTAAATATGTTCGCGCTATTAGGATATCGTCGCTTTTGCTATTGCGGGAAAGCATAGCCATTACCAGCCAATA
>JABMRO010000320.1 GCA_013202635.1 Planctomycetota bacterium | reverse complement strand
GGTTGTGAGTCAAACTAGAAGCCAGCATGTAATCCATTGAACAAATCATCTTTTTGTTCAACACCTGTAAAAAGGTCCGCTCAATTTCACACCTGACAGGACAGGCGTAAAACCATGAAGCAAAAAAGGAACAATTCTTACCACCTAGGTAACAAAACAAGCGATTTTTACCTAAATTGCACAAACCAGACTTTTGTGTGATTGATTTAAAGCGTGTCCATAGAAACCAGTTCAGGCAGCGGTTCGTATTCTACAATTTTATCCAGGCTTGCCCCCATAGAAGCATCGGTTTCACGGTCGACAATTACCTCAACTATAGATGGCCGGTTTTCATCCAGCGCTCTCTGCAGTGCTGGTTTGATTTCTTCGGGAAGCTCAACACGCTGTCCATAAGCCCCGTATGCTTCGGCAAACTTGACGAAATCAATCATTATATCTCCATACCATGTATTGACTTCATAGTTCATATCATACACGTATTTCTCTTGCTGGCGTATGAGGCTGAGGTAGCCGTTATTGATTACAATCACAATAACCGGCACTTCGTACATAACCGCCATAGCCATTTCCTCGCCGCAGAATCCCATGCCGTAGTCACCGACGATGTTGACCACGGTTTTTTGGGGATGGGCTATCTTGGCGCCGATGGCTGCGGGCAGGTCCCATCCTAAAGGTCCGGCGCCACCGGGGATGAGATAGCGGCGCGGTCTAAATACTCGCTGGAACTGGGATGACCATATCTGGTTAAGGCCGATGCAGGTAACAAAAAACGTATCCTCGTCGAAGAACTCATTTATCTCTTTGAAAATCCGTTGTGGCTTTATTGGAACCTGGTCGAAGTCAAGGCGGCGCCGGTATTGTGTTCGTTGCTCCGGTATAGCCGTTACCCATTCCGCTGGCGCTCTGGAGGGCGTCAGTTCTTTTGTCGTATCCATGAGGGCTTCCAGAGCAAGTTTGGCATCGGCAACAATACCGAGGTCTGCGGGAATAATGCGACCAATCTGCGTGGGCTCAACGTCTATGTGTATGAATCTTCTGTCTTTCGTGTATACATCGAGTGCGCCGGTGTGCCGGTCGGAAAAACGACAGCCGATACCCAGTACCAGGTCCGAATCAAGAAATACCTTATTGCCGAAAATGGTGTTGCAGGAGGTTCCCACCTGTCCCGCGTAGAGAGGATGGTCGGCGGCAATTCCACCTTTACCCATGAGTGAGGTGACCACGGGGACGGAAAGATATTCCGCCAGGGCAACAAATTCATCACAGGCGTTGGCGCTTATGATACCACCGCCGAGTAGCATTAATGGTTTTTCTGCCTCCAGAATCATCTCTACGGCTTTCCTGATTTTTTGTTTATCCGGAGCCGGCTTTACGATGTCCAGAGAAGAATCAGTACCAATGTCATATTCGATTTCACATCGCTGGATATCAAGGGGGAGGTCAATGAGGACCGGCCCCGGCCGACCTTCCCGGGCGATTCGGAAGGCTTCCCTGGTGATACGCGGGAGGTGGTCAGCCTCGGTGACACAGCAGCTCATCTTCGTCACGGGTTCGACGATTTTTGAAATTTCAACGGCCTGAAACGCCTCTTTGCCAAGCTGGGCGGTTACTGCCTGGCCGGTGATGGCTATTATCGGTATTGAGTCAACCTGGGCAGCATACAAGCCGGTCACCATGTTGGTTCCCGCCGGGCCTGATGTACCCACACAGATACCCACCTTACCGGTGCTGCGGGCATAGCCGTCAGCAGAGTGTGACGCACCTTCCTCGTGGCGTGCCAGGTAATGCTTGATTTTATCTGACTTACGCAGGGCGCTGTAGAAAGGTAGAATTCCTGCTCCAGGAATCCCGAAAATAACCTCCACACCCTCATCTTCTAGGATTTTGACCATTGCTTCAGCGGCCTGCATCTTACCCATTTAGCAACTCCTTAATATACGCAAAGTAAAATATTGAAGACAACTCTCTTTATTCGGCGTTATATCCAAGAGCTCTGGAAACTTCAACGGCGCAGCTTTTTACCAGCGTTTTTATCTCGTTGACCCTTTTGTTACTTAGGCGGGCAGTAGGGCCGGAAACACTTATAGCTGCGGTTACACTCCCCTCGCTATTTTTCACTGGGGAAGCAATGCACTTTACTCCAATTTCCATTTCCTCGTTATCGATGGCAACGTCCTCGGTCTTCACCAGTTCTAGTTCCTTTTTAAGCCGTTTTATGTCCGTTATCGTATTTGGCGTATGCGGTAACAGGTCAGTGCTGTTTAGAGCCTTCTGCAATTCATCATCGCCCATATGGGCCAGAAATATTTTACCCACCCCGGTGCAGTATAGAGGCGCTCTGTTTCCTACCTGCGTGAAGATACGCAGACTTTTATTGGTTTCGATGTGCTCGATGTAAACAACCTCGTTGCGGTCCAGAATAGCAATATTAACTGACTCTCCCACCATTTTATTGAGGGCATCCACGATAGGGAAAGCAATATCTCTGATTTTCATGCGCCTGCTTAACAAGTTGCTGTACTGCAGGAATTTGGTGCTCAGCGAATACTTCTGCCTTTTTTGCTTCTGATTGAGGTATCCCCGCTTCACCAAAGTAAGAACAATACGGTGAGTTGTGGCGACGTTAAATCCAGATAAGCTGGCGATTTCAGAAAGTCCGATATCGTCGTCATGGGCAAGGAAGATTTCCAGAACATCTAAAGCTTTTTCAATGGTCGTCATAATGATTTTCAAATAATGGAAGACATTTTCACTATATTATATAAAAAAATAAAAACCGTGTCAAATCATTCAATAGGTTCCGTGCGTATTGTTGCCAGATACTTTCCCGTTATTTTGTGTAGTTAGAGAACAAAACAAACTATTGTGATGATCTGCCCCCCGAAAATTGAACCAGTTTGGGGGGACAGGTCAGCGACATCAACGAATGACTCTCCGTCGGGAAACTTCGCCCAGGGTTCTACGAGTTCATATGTATATTTACCGCTGCCGTATCTCATTGCATTAACTCCTTTAGCTCACATACTTTTAGTTGACTAGATGAACTGTTTATATTGAGGGCCTTAACTCTTGAATAACTTTTGCCTGAGATTGACACCACTTATATATAACACGTAAATCGATACCAATACAGAAGTGGCGCACTCCCATGTCTATATATGACGCTACTTCGTCAATACTATTTAATTCTACTCTGGGTGCTTTGCCTTTTTTAAGAGCTAGTTCTATTACCTCTCTTTCTACTTGTTGTACCTCTGCGCTTTTTGCCTGCCCTGGCTTACCGATACTTATTGAGTAGTCGTTTGGACCAAATTGGATCATATCGAAGCCTTCAATAGACAATATCTCTTCCAGATTCTCTACAGCTCCTTTTTTCTCGATCATAATTGCAATGACGACATCGTCCATCGCTCTAGTCCATGCTTCTGAGCCACTTTCCATCACGTAACCGACATTTCGTCGATTGTTGCTACCATGACTGCCGCCAGAAATAGGTGTTTCTGCTCTGACAAGTCTTATACATTCCCTGACATCATCTGCAGAACGACAGTCAGTGAAGAGCACATTCGAAATTCCAGCACCAATTGCTCTAGTAGCGATAAATCCTCTCGTCTGTTCCTCTACCTTAATCATTGCGGACATGTTGGGAAACAATTCAATAGTCCGTCCAATATTATCAAGAGTTTCTAAACTAAACGGAGAGTTTTCGCCAACAT